>JAAZXZ010000146.1 GCA_014239895.1 Flavobacteriaceae bacterium | reverse complement strand
GATTGGCTGCTATCGGACTCTTACTAGCTTTTTTTGGAACAATAACTTCAGAGCCCGGTTCAGCTTTTGGATAAACATTGAAAAATAAGAATTTTTTTGTTCTAGCAACATCACCATTAGCATACACAATATATGTTCCAGTACGTTTTGCTTTAATGTCAAAACCTCCAGATGAATTAATATAATACTTTAAACTTTTTCCTTGTAGAAATCTAACAGTAGTTGGATATAATAACTCCCCTCTTAATCTTACAGTTTCTAATTTTTTTGGAACAATAATTACATCTCCTTCATTTAAAAGTAAATCAGATTTTGAACCTGGAGATTCAACAATAGATTCTAAATCTATTCCAATTGCCTCAGATTTTGATATTGGAATATCTCCTCCAATAGAATTTCTCTTAACTATCTCGTTTATTCTTTCTGTTTTAGCATAACTTCCAAGGTTTTTATTATCATTTTTTTGATAATCAAGATTTTTCAAGTCTTCATCTATTCTTTGAATTAATAAAATTTCTGATTCTGTTAAAGCACCTTCTTTATTAGAAACTTTATTTTTTAAATCATTTAAACTTTTAATCTTTTTGTCAAAATTAGATTGAATTTCTGCAAACTCTGTTAATCTTATAAGTGTTGCTCCTTTTTTGTAGGCAAAATTCTTTAATCCTCCTGCTCTTTTTAATAAATCTGAAATTCTTTCACTTTTTGAGGAAATTGCATATTTTCCAGGATACATTATCTCTCCCTCAACTCTTGCATATTGTTGAACATAAAAATTAGGATTCTTTCTAATGATAATCTGATCAAATGGATTTATTTTAAAAATATTACTATTACTTAAACCATCTAAATCTTTATTCAAATCGACTGTTAATATTTCTGAGATTTTATCATCATTAGAAACTTGATTAGAGATCCTTCTGTTTATCTCTACTCTTTTCCCAGTAGCATTGTCACTAAATCCTCCAGCTAATAAAATCATATCTGACAAGGTCAAATTTTTTGAGTAAGGAAAAATACCAGGGTTATTTACTTCCCCCGAAATCTCAACATAATTTTCTTCACTTAAATCGTTAATTGATAAAATATTAACAACATCTTCCTCCTGCAATTTAAATTCTGGATTTTTTAATTCTTGTTTTAAATTCAAGGGAATATTTGTGGTAGAGTAATCCGAATTAGTTCTAGTAATGTAAGCTTTATTTAAAAACACATCACTTTTAAGTCCCTCTGCTTTGTTTATTAGGTCTTTAATAGTCATCCCTTCTTCAGAAATAGAAAAGGTACCTGGTCTATATACTGACCCTTTTATTATAACTCTATTATTATATTTTTCTATTACTCTATCAACAACATATTGGTCGCCAGCTTTAGGTTGGAAAAATTCAAATTGATCGGAATTAACATCAACAATTTTATATTTATCATCAATAATTCTTGTTAATTTGATAGATTTTTGAAAAGCATTTTCTGAAAGACCTCCTGCATATGAAATTAAATCTTTTAGACTTTCATTTTCTTTAATTTCAAATTTTCCAGGGGTTTTAATAGCTCCTTCAATATTAACTCTATTGGTATAAGGTCCTACTACAATTAAATCATTGTTTTCTAACCTAATATTGGAAGACCCATCACCCTTAGTTAAAAATTTATATACATCTACAGTATTAACCAATTTATTGTTTCTAAATAGCTTGATTTCCCTAAGAGTAGCATTTTCTGTTATACCCCCTGCCACATAAATAGCATTATATACTGTATTAAATGCACTAAAATTATATGTACCTGGAAGATTAACCTCACCAACTATATTTACTCTAACTGCTCTTGGAATACCTACAGATATATTTACAAATGTTGTTTTATTATTTATTCCAGAGTAAATGTTTTTTAATCTTAATAAAAGCCTTTTTTTGGCACTAGCTAGAGATAAGCCACTAAGATTAACAGGTCCAATATTTTCAAGTATTATATCTCCATCAGGACTTACTTCAGCCTGGTAATAATTTTCAGATTGCCCATAAATATCTATAAACAATTTGTCCCCAGGCCCTATGATATAATCAAGTGGTGTTGGAATATTTAAATTTGACTGAAATGATAAAAATGTATTCCCCATAAAAACATCATAACCAAAAATATCACTGTCAACTTCTCTAAAAACTTCCATTTCTTCTTTCCACCTTTTTCTTAGTCTAGTTTCTTCAAGAGGAGTACTGGCATTTTCTGAAACTCTTGCAATAGTCTCAGCAGATTTAAATCTTTTATCCAATTTTTCAAGATCTGCTTGTGTCATTCCTTGAGAACGTGCAATTTTTAATAAATCAAATTGATTATATCCCTGAGCTGAAGCCCTTCTTAGCAATAAATCTATTTGACTATTATTTAAATCAGAAAAATTAACATTTGAAAGATCAGAAAAGTTCTGTGAATATGAGTTAATTGAAAAAATTAAACATATTATTAAAAAAGCAATATTTCTTAAAATTTTAAACATTTTAAAATTATTGGGAAGACGAAGATACTGAAAAACTGTTTAATCAGACTTTTTTTACATTTACAGATTAAAAAAATGGAATTGATTTTTTATCTAATTTCATTATCAATAACTTGCAATAATGTTTCGAAATAAGTTGTTTTTATTGTTAATAATGGTATCTGGCCTATTAAATGCCCAAAATGATAGCTTATTTAATGCTAAAGTTGAAATTAAGCTTAATTTAACTTCTGCACTAGTTCTGGTTCCAAATAT
>JAAZXZ010000136.1 GCA_014239895.1 Flavobacteriaceae bacterium | reverse complement strand
GAGTGCTCAACAGGTAAAATCCAAAATTTTGCATATATAGTTTTATGTGATAATTTATGTATTATTGGACTAGAATTAAATAATATAATATCTGAATTAGAAATTGGGGCTATGCTTTTGAATATCTCATTAGATAATACTTGTGTTTTGTTTAATTCTTTTTTTGATTCAATCATTGGAAACTGAAACAAATTTTTCCAAATTCCATTCTTAATTTTATTTATCCAAATCATATGATCAGAATCTAGTAATACTAGATAATTAAAATGTGTAATTTTAGGGGCATTTTTTTTTAATTTAACTGGGAAATAATTTATATTTTTCATGTTACTTGCAATACAGTCCTTTTCTAGTATACACTTATCACATAAAGGCGACTTTGGTTTACATATAAGAGATCCAAAATCCATTATTCCTTGATTATAATCACCGCAAGATTTTTTAGGGGCTAACTTTTGAGCATAGTCCATATAAAACTTTTTACCAAAATGATTATTAACTGGCACATCTATTCCATAAAATCTAGAAATTACTCTATATACATTGCCATCAAGGACAGCTCTTCTCTCATTGAAACATATTGATGAAATAGCACTTGCAGTATATTCTCCAATGCCTTTTAGTTTTATTAATTCTGTATATGTACTTGGAAATTTTCCATTGCACTCATCAACTATAAATTTGGCAGTCTTTAATAAATTCCTGGCTCTAGAATAATACCCTAATCCCTGCCATAATATTAGAATATCCTTTTCATTAGCCCTTGCTAAAAAGTTAATTGTAGGATATTTATTAATAAATTTTAAATAATAAGGTAGGCCCTGAGCAATTCTAGTTTGTTGAAGGATTATTTCAGAAAGCCAGACTGAATAAGGGTCATTAGTGTTTCTCCAGGGAAGATCTCTCTTATTGACCATATACCAATTTAAAATGGCACGAGCAAAATTCATATCTAACAAATATTATATCTAAAATAGATGGTTAGAGAAAAAATTAAACTATTCATGTTTTAAATATTGAAATTAAAATACATATATTTGCGCCATTGTTGAAATATATTAGTAATTAATAAAAATTTAATCTATGACTAAGGCTGATATTGTATCTAATATTTCTAAGAATTTAGGAATTGAAAAAATAGATGTTCAACTTACAGTTGAATCAGTAATGAAAGAAATAATAAGTTCACTTGAAAATGGTGAAAATGTTTATTTAAGAGGCTTTGGAAGTTTCATTGTAAAAAAAAGAGCAGAAAAAACAGGTAGAAATATAAAGAATAATACTACCATAAAAATTCCTGCTCACAATATTCCAGCATTTAAACCCTCTAAATTTTTTGTAAAAGGAGTTAAAGATAAAGTTAAGATTGATTAAAAATATTGACATATGCCTAGTGGTAAAAAACGTAAAAGACATAAAGTAGCTACACATAAACGAAAAAAAAGACGTAGAGCTAATCGTCACAAGAAAAAAGATTAATATATTTTATATTAGTCAAACTAATACATTCAACCAAGTTCTTTGAAATTAAATTCATTTAATAGTTGCAATAATAGCGTTTGCAATTAATGAATTTTTTGAATTGAATAATTATTAATAATCAGTTAATTATAACTGTATAAATATTGAAAAAATGAATAAAGAATTAATAATTCGTTCTGGTTCAAATAATATTGATTTTGCCTTATTAAAAGATGGGAAACTAGTTGAATTTCAAAAAGATGATGAAAATTTTAATTTTTCTGTAGGAGATGTTTTTTTAGCTAAAGTAAGAAAAGCAATGCCAGCATTAAATGCTGCATTTGTTAATGTTGGATACAAGAAAGATGGATTTCTACATTATCATGATTTAGGTCCAAAACTTCCAACATTACAAAAATTTATTAAAAGTGTATGCGCTGGAAAATTAAGGGACTTTTCACTGAAAAATTTTTCATTCGAAAAGGATATTGAAAAAAATGGTTTGATGTCAGATGTACTAAAACCAAATCAAAGTATACTTGTTCAAATAGTAAAAGAACCTATCTCAACTAAAGGGCCTAGGATAACCTCAGAATTATCAATAGCTGGAAGATACTTAGTATTGGTTCCGTTTTCAAATCGAATATCAATTTCGCAAAAAATTGAAGATGATAAAGAAAAGGATCGGCTAAAAAGGCTTGTAAAGAGTATTGCTCCAAAAGGATTTGGAGTAATAATACGTACAGTTGCAAAAGGCAAAAAAGTTGCTGAACTAGACAAAGATTTACGAAACTTATTTAGTAGATGGGTAGCAATGTGCAGAAAGTTGCAAGGAGCAAATCAACCAAGTAAAGTAATGAGTGAAATGAATAAATCATCTAAAATCCTAAGGGATGTTTTTGATGAGACATTCTCCTCAATTGCTGTAGATGATGAAGCACTTCACATACAAATAAAAGATTATGTGCAAAAAATTGCTCCACAAAAAGAATCTATTGTTAAATTTTATAAATCAGATCTTCCAATTTTTGAAAAATTTGGAATAGAAAGACAAATAAAAACTTCATTTGGAAAAACTGTATCAATGACTAAAGGATCATACCTAGTTATTGAACACACTGAAGCGCTTCATGTGATTGATGTTAATAGTGGTAATAGAAAATCAACATCAAAAAATCAAGAAGAATCAGCATTAGAGGTTAATTTAATAGCAGCTACAGAGATAGCTAGACAATTAAGACTCCGTGATATGGGAGGAATTATCGTTGTTGATTTTATAGATCAAAATACAGCCGAAAATAGAAAAAAACTATATGGTCATCTAAAAACAGAGATGGCAGAAGATAGGGCTAAACATAAGATACTTCCACCGAGTAAATTTGGATTAATACAAATTACAAGGCAAAGAGTCAGACCAGAAATGAAAATTAAAACTAGCGAAGAAAATCCTAGCAACAATAAAAATGAAGTAGAGGCACCAATTATTTTAGTAAGGAGAATATCTGAAGAACTAGAGGATATATACAAAAAGGGGTATAAGAAATTTAATTTAAATACGCATCCCTTTATTGCTGCATATCTTGAAAGAGGATATCCTTCAATTAGATTAAAGTGGTACTTTAAATACCAAAAATGGGTAAAAATAATTCCAAGAGATGCTTATAAATATCTAGAATATCACTTTACTCAAGAAGATGGTAAAATAATTAAATTATAATCAAAAAAAGTCCTGTTAGTAGCAGGACTTTTTTTTTAACATAACTCTATACTTATAACTATAAGTATAAAAAAAAGTATAGAGTATAATTTTATCTTAGAATTTTAATCTTACTAAAATTGGACAATGATCACTATGATATATATTCTCTAAAATTTCAGCACTTACTAGATTTTCTTCTAAACCATCAGATACCATAATGTAATCTATTCTCCAACCCTTATTATTGGATCTTGAATTTGCTCTATAGCTCCACCAACTATATCTATTTGGAGAATCAGAGAAAAATCTAAAGGAGTCAATAAATCCTGAATCCATAAAGCCCTGCAGCCAAGTTCTTTCAATCGGCAAAAAACCCGATATATTCTTATTTCTAATGGGGTCATGGATATCAATTGCTTTATGACATATATTATAGTCACCTGCAATAATTAAATTACTAGTTTCTGATTTTAGCCTATTAATGTAATCATGAAACATATCCATATATTCGAGCTTATGTTGTAATCTTTCAATATTGGTTCCCGATGGTAAATACAAACTCATAACAGAAAAATTATTAAAATCTAATCTTAAATTTCTTCCCTCATAATCCATTGATTTGATTCCAGTACCGTACTCAACATGAATAGGCTTAATTTTAGATAAGATAGCAACTCCACTATATCCCTTCTTTTGAGCACTAAACCAATAGTTATATATATATCCTGCTTTATTAAATAAATCTAAATCCAATTGACTCTTAAGGGCTTTAATCTCCTGTAGACATATAATGTCAGGATTCTCTCTAACAAGCCAGTCAATAAAACCCTTATTAATTGCTGCTCTAATCCCATTTACATTGTATGATATTATTTTCATAACACTAAAATATGTAATCAACTAATAAATTTCTGTAATCATATAAATTATTTTAATAAAATATTTTAGGTTATTTTTAGTTTTATCTAATGTATGAAATATCTAAGCTTCATTATTTTATTCTCTACTATCACTAATCTGTATAGTAATGACTTATATTTTAAAGATTCTCACTATAATAACATCAGTAATGATTCATTAGAATTAGAGCTTGAAAAAATCCAGTATCCAAAATTTTTAACTAAAGAATATTTTTATTTAGATAAAAAAAATATTGTTTCTAATAACGATAATATTAATAAACTATATAAGATTTCTAGTTCTAATATTCAACAAAAACAGTCATTATTTGATGGGCTAGAAAGTTCAGGTAGTATTTCTAGAGGATTTAATATAGGAAATAATCAAAACTCTGTTTTAAACAGTGAATTAGACCTGCAGATATCTGGAAAATTAAATGAGAAAATATACCTAAAAGCATCTATTCAAGATGCCAATATACCACTTCAGGATAATGGATATTCTCAAAGATTAGATGAATTTGATCAAATATTTATAGAGTTAATAAGTGATGATTGGCAAATAAGAGCAGGTGATATTGATTTAAAAAATAGCAATTCATATTTTGGAAAATTTGAAAAAAGAATACAAGGACTAAATTTTAGTATAAGCCCTAATGATCAGGTTAATATCTATGGATCTGGAGCTATAGTTAAAGGTCAATTTAAGACCAGTAGTTTCCAAGGTCAAAATGGAAATCAAGGGCCATATAAATTAGTCGGATCAAGAGGTGAGCTTTATGTCTTAGTTGTTTCAGGAAGTGAAACAGTATATATTAATGGAAGTAAATTAGAAAGAGGAATTGATAAAGATTATACGATTAATTATAATGCTGGAGAGATAATATTCAATACTACTATTCCAATTACTGGTAATACGAGAGTTAATGTAAACTATCAGGTAAGTAAAAGGAATTATTCAAGATTTATAGCATTTTCAGGAGTAGAATTAAACAGAGATAAAATCAATTTAAATATATCTTTTTATAATGAAAATGACCTTAAGAACCAATCCCTACAACAAAATTTATCTGATGAACAAATTTCTATTTTAAACCAAGCAGGAGATGACAGCTCCTTAATGAATGCTCCATCTGCATACCAAGAAACATATAGTGAAAATAGGATTCTATATAAAAAAGAGATTATTAATAGTCAAGAAGTTTATGCCTATTCAAACGATCCTAATGAAGAATTGTACTCTGTCAGATTCACAAATGTAGGCAGCAGTTTAGGTGATTATATACTACTAACAAATAATGCAATCGACAATATATATGAATATATAGCGCCAATTAATGGAATAAAACAAGGAGATTATAATCCAATAGTAAAACTTGTAGCTCCAGAAAAATTACAAATAGCCATAATTAATGGAGATTATATTCCAAATGAAAAAACTAATGTCACATTTGAAATTGCCTCAAGCAAAAATGATAAGAACCTATTCTCTACTATTGACGACAACAATAATGATGGAATAGCAGCTAAAATTTCAACATCAAATCAACTTATAAAAAATAAATTATGGGAAATATATGCAAAAGCCAATTTAGATTATATCGATAAAGACTTTCAGTCAATAGAAATGATATACAATCCTGAATTTAACAGAGATTGGAATCTAGATTCCTTAACAAGCTACTCATACATTAACCAAGTAAAAAATCAATTATTAATTCAGGGAGGTATAAATCTAATTAATAAAAAAATTGGAGAAATAAATTACAATTATGAAAATCTAAAATTTGAAAAGGAATATAATGGAATTAGACAGCAATTAGATCTTGATTTAAAAATTAAAAATATTGACTATACGTCTAATTCTAGTATTTTAAATTCCGAATCTTCAATTTATACATCTGAATTCTTTAGAACATATAATAAGCTAAAAATAAATTATAAAAATGGATGGAGTAAAATCAATATAGATGCTGAAAAAAATTTAAAAACAAATTTGCTAGATAATTCCCTGGCTAATTCAAATCATGGCTATAAATTATATGAAATTGCTACAGGTATTGGATCACTTTCTGATAGATTTATTGAAATAGGATATAAGAAAAGAATTAATGATAGTTTAGTTAATAACAACTCATTAGAAAAGGTTAATTCCTCCAATATATATTATTTAAAGTCACAACTCTTAAAGGATGCAAAAAGCAACCTTAGTATATTTTTAAACTATAGAGAATTGACTAGGACTAGTAATGATAATATTGAAAAATTTCTTAATTCAAGATTAATTTACAATCAAAAATTATTTGATCAAATAGTACAATCTAATTTACTCTATGAAACAAACTCAGGGAATTTGCCACAGCAAGAATATACATATGTCGAAGTTGAACCAGGCATGGGAAATTATAAATGGATTGATATTAATGGCAATAACATACAAGAACTGGAAGAGTTTGAATTAGCACAATTTCAAGATGAAGGGCTATACATAAGAGTATTTCTCCCAAATCAAATATATTTAAAGACATATCAAAATAAGTTTAGTCAATCTCTAGTAATAAATTTTCATAAATGGAAAAATTCAAACAGAAAATTTAAAAGATTATTATCACATTTTTCCAATCAATCTCAATATATGATTGATAAGAAAACTAATCAAAGTATTGAGAACTTTAATTTTAATCCCTTTTCTATTCCTAAAAATGGTTTATTAGGTTTGACTTCAAATTTCAAAAATAGCCTACATTATAATAGAGGAAAACAAGATTTTTCTACAACTTATAGCTACTCATCTAATAAATCAAAAAATACACTTTCCTTCGGATATATTGAAAATAATTTAAAATCACACCAATTAAATTTTATTCATAAACTACATACAAATTGGTTGTTTGACCTTAATTCAATTCTTGAAAATAAAGTAAGTATCAGCGAGAATTTTGAAAGTAAAAATTACAATCTTGACGAATTTAAAATTAACCCTAAAATAACATATATATTTAATGAATCTAATAGATTAAATTTTTATTACCAGTATTCTACAAATGAAAATACAATAGGAGATTTTGAAGAACTAAAGCAACAAAAGCTTGGCCTATCATGTTATCTTTCAAAAGGTGACAAAATCAATTTTAATTCTGAAATTAATTATTTTAACAACTCATTTAAAGGAAATTCCAATACGATTATTGGATATATACTTATGGAGGGTTTGCAAGTAGGATCAAATTATACTTGGTCCCTCACTGCACAAAAGAAATTAACTAAATTCTTGGACTTAAATCTTTCCTATTTTGGACGTAAAAGTGAAAATAGCAATTCTATACATAACGGCAATATTCAATTACGAGCTATTTTTTAAAAAAAATATTAGCCTGCTATTTTTTTAAAAATTCCGCCTGTCATCTTAAGAACACGTTGACGTGACATAATTCTTGTTAGTTTATATAAAAAGCGGTTTCTGCTACCGCAAATAAGATATTGTTTATTTTTCTCAAAAGCATCCAAACATTCGATGGCAACTTCCAAAGAGGTTTGCATAGTGCCTCCAGCTGCTGTACCCACTCTCTTTTCATATCTTTTAGTAAGTGTTTCCGACTTCTCTGTAGCAACTCTTGCAAACTCTGATTCCGTACCTCCAGGCAAAAGAGCCATTACCTTTATTCCTTTTTCCTGGTACTCATAACGAATTGCCTCTGAAAACATTAAAACATATGCTTTTGAAGAAGAATAAACGCTTGCGTAAGGAATTGGCGAAAGAGATGCCATCGATCCAACATTAATAATACCGCCACCACCTTGAGTTATCATATCGGGAATGTATAAATGACAAAGATCAGTAAGGGTGATTACATTAAGCTGCAACATTTTTGAATAGTCATCTCTTCCATTGCTTGTCAGCTCACCAAAACGTCCGTAACCAGCATTATTGATAATAATATCAATATTTAGACCTGCAGATTTAATTTGATCATATAATTTCTTACCAGATTCAGGCATGGATAAATCTTCGACAAATATGTGAGCCTTTCCTCCAGTTTTTTCAATTTCTTGAGCCAATGTCTCTAGCCTGTCTTTCCTTCTAGCAGTGACTATTACTTCTGATCCCCTTTTGACTAATTCTTTAGATAATGCATATCCTATGCCTGCAGAAGCCCCAGTAATTAATACTTTTTTTCCATCATATATCGACATGTTTCTCTCTCTTAAAACCTTTACAGTTTAATTTACTTAACTATAATTTTCTGTACTTTTCCAAAGGAGTTGTTTCCAACTTTAACTAAATAAATTCCTTTGGCTACATATGACATATCTAGTGCATAATTAAATGTACCTGTATTCTCAAATCTATGGAAAACCATTCTTTGTCCCAGAGCATTATATACTGTCAATTCAATTTTTCCAACATATGGAGAATTTAGGTTAACATCAAATTGATTGTTCCCTAAACTTATAACTGAAAATTCAGAATTTTGATTTAAGTCATCTATTCCAAGAGAGGTTACAATATTAACCGTGTAATCTTCTGTCTCTCCATAAGTAGTTTCCTCGCAAGCATCATCAGGAACTCCAACATTCCAGTTTGTTTTAGCTCTCATGATATGCTGACCAAGTGCTGCATCCGCTGGGACTACTAGAGCTGTATTGCCTTGATATGTTCCTGCGCCTCCACCTACACCTAATACATAATTATCAACTACTAATTCATCTAATGAAAAGACAAAATCATCATTAAAGTCTATCCATACTCTAAAATATTGATTTCCATATCCCGTAGCAAGAGTTAAAGTATTTGTTGATCCTTGTTCTAAATCAGTAGAAAGATTGGTGAAATCTTGATATCCAGTACCTCCTTCTCCAGATGCATTATCTATATCTCCTAATTGGAATAAATGAATTCCATCACCAAAAGACATATCTCCTTCAGGCTGACAATTAGCATTATTTACAGTAACAGTAATTGAATCATTAGAGTTATCATAATCAGAGGCTAATGAAGTATATGCAGTAATAGTATAAGAACCAAATGCTGAAAGATCAGCAAGATAAATAAAAGTATAGTCAATAGTAGAATTTCCTTCTAGTGGTCCTGCAACTGTTTCTGTAATAATTGTTCCATCTAAATCAATTGTAACATCAAAGTTAGTTTGAGTACCACCTCCGAAATTTGTGATAGTTACCGTTACTTGTTCGGTAGCAGACAAATTAGTTCCTGACGATGGAGAACTAATAGCAGATACTCCAATATCATTTGCATTTAAGTGAGACACATCTGTTGTATATGAATCATTTGTAGTATCCTCATCTGCAGACATTGCTGTACTAGCCGTCATAGAATATGTATTTCCTACTGTAGACATATCTGTTGTAGCAGAAAATGTATATTGATCTGTTAGTGCAGATCCGATAGTACCAGTATAGGTTTCTGTTATAGTAGAACCTCCATCAACTTGATACGTAACATCAAAATTTGATGCATCATTTTCTCCATAGTTAAAAATAGTAACCGTAACATCCTCACTAGCAGTTAATGTTCCTGAAACTGGAGAATCTATGTTTACAACTCCAACATCGTTGGCAAAATTTGCTGCAATTTGAAAAACCCCAACAACATTTGCTCTTGACCCAGATATATATTCATTGTTAAACCAAAACGCTTTAT
>JAAZXZ010000092.1 GCA_014239895.1 Flavobacteriaceae bacterium | reverse complement strand
TGTAAATTGTAGGTATGAAATATGAATTTGAACAAAAAAAATGGGAAAAGCTACCACTTCTTTCACTAAGATTTAAAGTCAATTATTGGATTTTAAAAAAAATTGGTTTAGTTTTTTATGGCATACTTGCGGCGATACTAGGAATATTAGTAACTATTCTTTTCTATGAATGTATTTTTAACTAATCCTTAATAAATTTTATTATGAGATTAATTAAAAAACTATTTTTTTATTTCCTTTTATTTACGGGAATAATTCTCTCAACATCTCATTTGGGAGATAATTATATGGGCATTAGTGATGAAGAAGGATACTTATTAACCATTGGTATTTGTTGTTTAGCTGCTTTTGTTTTAGAATATTTAATTCCCAAACTTAGGTCTTAGATATATTTACCTTTAATTTCCTGTTGTAATAATATACTGTATTTTTCGTTTCAACTTTATAGATATAAATATTGTGACCATTTTTAAAAATTATTTAAAAGACCCTCTTAGCACAATTGCTGTTAACACTACTTTATTAATATTTGGAATTATTTTTTTTGTACTATTTGTTTTTACAATGATTATGATTGAAGAGACTCAAGAAAATCCAATTAGGCAAGAACATATAAAACAACACGATGACGAACAAGTTAAATATGATCAGATGATAAATCTCCTCGATTCAATCAATAATAAACTTGATGATTAATTGAAGACCTAAACCATGGGTATATCTTCTTCTTTTAGAATTATTGTAAATTGTATGTATGAAAAGAATCTTATTTGTCTTTTTATTCCCCTTGTTAATTTTTTCTCAAAAATCAGATTTAAAATTTTATGAAGTATTTAGTAAATCTCAAAACAGCAAAGTGTCGTGCTATAGAATACCCTCAATTATTACTACTGACAAGGGAACAATAATTGCAGCAGCAGATGAAAGGGTTTTCTCATGCAATGATTTAAAATCGAATAGAGACATTAATATTGTAATAAGAACCAGCAATGATGAAGGCAAATCATGGTCATCAATCAACCGCCTTGTTGATTATCCTTTTGGAGAATCAGCATCAGACCCATCAATGATTTTTGATAAAAAAACAAAACAAATCTACCTGTTTTATAATTATATGAATCTTGAGAAAGACAAGGATGTTTATTATTTGAAATATGTTACAAGCCTAGATAATGGAATAACTTGGTCACAGCCCATTGATATAACTGATCAAATTTCTAAACCTGAATGGAAGAATGATTTTAAATTCATTACATCAGGAAGAGGATTTCAAACAAAGGATGGAGCTCTTTTACATTGTCTAGTTAATCTTCAAAATGGGACACATGTTTTTGGGAGCAATGATCATGGAAAAACTTGGTATATAGCCGAAGCTCCCATATCATTAGGAGATGAGTCTAAAATAGTTGAATTAAATGACGGATCATGGCTAGTTAACTCCAGAGTGAATAATAAAGGAATAAGATATTCGCATATAAGCAAGAATCAAGGCAAAAGCTGGACAACAAGACCAGAAATTAATTTAATTGATCCCGGATGTAATGCAAGTTTAGTCAAATATGACTATGGCAATTATATTAATAGTAATTTATTGCTGCTGTCTAATATTAATAATCAATCAACAAGAGAAGAAATAGTTATAAGACATAGTTTAAATGGAGGAGAGACATGGTCTGAACCCAGGATAATTTATGCAGGAAGTGCAGCATATTCTTCAATGACAGTTTTAAACAATGGAGAAATTGGCTTATTGTTTGAAAGGGACAATTATTCGAAGAATGTTTTTACTAAATTTTCTTTGCATTGGTTAATGAATAATTGAATTAGTATTTTAGAATTATTGTAAATTGTATGTATGAAAAGAATCCTATTTGTCTTTTTATTCCCCTTGGTAATTTTTTCTAGTGCACTTAATAATTTATTAATATCACAAAATCAGCCAATATCTCCTTTAATGTATTCTTATCAAGAGCATACAGATTTGAAACCCCCATCACCCTATGGTCTGGAATGGATACATCTAGGGCCAACTCTAAACGGAGCTCGAGTAGAAGCAATTCAGTCAGATCCCAACAACCCCGGAACAATTTATGTGGCTTTTGGCTCAGGAGGTTTATGGAAAACTATTAATAATGGATTAAATTGGAAACCCATATTCGAAAACATGCCTTCGTTAGGAATTGGAGACATAGCCTTAGCGCCATCAAATACTGAGATTATTTATGTAGCAACAGGAGAAAGCCTTAAAAAAGCCAGAAATTTTACTATGCCAGGAACAGGGGTGTATCGTTCCAATAATGGCGGAGATACTTGGACGCATATAGGCCTTAACGATACATGGCATATTGGTGAAATTGTGGTTCATCCTAATAATCCAGATATCGTTCTGGTAGCAGCACAAGGACATTTTTGGTCTTCTAACGAGAATCGAGGAATTTTCAGAACGGATGATGGAGGTAAATCATGGAATCATGTTTTATTCATTGATGAAAATACTGGTGCAAATGACATTGTTTTTTCTCCGGCAAATCCTAAAATTGTGTATTCTACAACTTGGGAAAATTACCCAAATATAAACGGCAAAAAAAGTGCAGTTTATAAAAGTGAAGATGCTGGTCTTATCTGGAATAAAATAATAAATGGAGTAACTATTAACAAAAATACAGGGCGTATAGGAATTGCCGCCT
>JAAZXZ010000053.1 GCA_014239895.1 Flavobacteriaceae bacterium | reverse complement strand
TTCTACTTTAATTAATAATTTATCAATGTGGGCAAAAATTGATCCCTACGATTTACTCGATTTAACATTTAAGGGTAGTGGATACGATATTGCATGTTGTAATAAAATTAATCCTATAACATATGTAAAGAATAAAAATGGCAGAATAATAAAAGATGTTGATTTTAATCCATCATTTAAAGAAAATTTATTTTTTATCTATCTAGGTCATAAACAAAATACGTCAGAGGCAATAGAAAGTTATAGATCCATGTCTAATGATATAAACAATGTTATAGAAAAAATCAACTCAATAAGTTTATCTATAATGAAATCAAATACATTAAATGAATTTGAAAAATTAATTGTAGCACATGAAGAAATTATATCAAATACCATAAATATAGAGCCAATAAAAAAGAGACTATTTAGTGATTACAAGTCAGGTGTTATTAAAAGTCTTGGTGCTTGGGGTGGAGACTTCATGCTTGTAACGGGAAATAAATCAAATATGAGTTATTTTAGCAATAAAGGATATGAAAAAATTATTCCTTATAAAGATCTTGTATACTAGGTTAGTAAAACAAGTGCCTATTATCTTCGATTTCAGCAGATTCTAAAAGAGCCTCATAAACCTTAGAATTATATGAACCTAGAGTTATTGAGTTTAAAAAATTCGTATAATTTTGATAATTGCTCATTACATTGGCATACTTTATCCTATCAACTTTTACATAGAAAACTCCGTTATTTCCAATAATACCCTTCGATGTTACTCCTTCATCTATTCCAAAAGCATATCCAACAACATTTGGTTCATTACCAGTGCCTGAAAGAACAGGGTTTTTCATATTAACTGCCAGGGCAGTTTGAATTGTTTGGTTCTGACTGGATGAGATATCATCAAGAGATCTACCTTTTATCTTATCCATAATCATTTTTGCCTTCTTTTCATTTCTAATTTTAGGAATAGCTGTAATAGATGCTTTATCAATTGACATTAATCCTTCAGGATTAATTGAAGTCAGCATTGCAACTAAGTAGCCCCCATTTTGTAAATTAAATCGTCTTATATCATCAAGATTTGTATCAGGATTATAAGCCCATCTTACTATTGCTCTTTGAGAGCCTACACCAGGAATATTTTCATTTAGTTCCCTAATGTTGTTAACAGGATTAACCTTATAGTTAAATTCGCTTGCTACGTCTCTAAAATTAGATTTTTCAGTTGCTATTTCAAATTTTGAAGTAACATTAAAGATGCTGTCTATGGTTCGTTCAGAGGCTTCAACTTTAAGACCTAAATTTGCAACTTTAACAGCATTTTTTGTTTTAGATTGAGACAAGATTTCAATAATATGAAACCCAAAATCAGTTTCAACAACTGATATTTTACCAACTCTATTTTCAAAAGAAAAATCTCTAAACTCAGGAGCAAATCCATCTATATATGAAAATTCAATTTCACCATCATTTTCATTACTAGCTACGTCAGAAGACAATGATAATAGGCTTTTAAATTTGCTAGGTCTTCTTAGAACAATTCTGTATATACTATCTGCTCTTTTCTTAGCCTGCTCTTCTGTTGTGGTTTCATTAGGATCACTTCTTAAAGACCCACTATAAGGAATTAATATATGTCTAACCTTAACAGAATCAGGGATTCTTTTAGTGTCTACTAATTTTGTAATCTTTATAAACTCTCCTTCTTTATATGGGCCATATACTTCACCCTTATTTAAAGAATAAATTATAGGAGCCATTTCTTTTGAAAAAGAATTCTCAAAAACATAGGAATCATATAGTTTAATGGCAGAATTTAGATTTAAAAATTCCTCATTATCTCTAGTATTTTTAAACCCTAATATTTTTTTATTCGTTTTAGATTCAAAATCAAATTCTTCACGATCATTTAGTAATTCTGTGAGTTGATTCTCAATTTGCTTTTCATCATATTTAGATGGGTTTTCTTGAAACTTCACATATATTAAATTTCTAGAAGCCTTAACCTGATAATCATTCTCATTTTTCTTCATGTATTTTTTTACATCAGATTTTGTGACCTTTACTAATGAGTCAGCTATAGTTGAAAATGGGATTTTTATATATTTTAAATCAACATTGTCATTCTCATAATTGTATTGGGTTTTTCCTTCAAAAACAGTAGAATTGATTGCTGATCTTATCAAATCAAAATATATTTTTTCAAGTCCAGAAGATGCAATATTTGATTCATAATTGTTCCAAGATTCATAATTAACTTGAGCTCCCTGTAAATCCATTGTCTCAGGAGATATTTCTTTTAAGTTAGATATAAATTCATTTAATTTTCTTTGATCAAATTCACCCTGAGAGTCTTTAAATTCATCAAATGACAATAAATTGTTTTTTAATAAGTCTCTCATTAAATCTCTTTCAACAGTAATTCCTAGTTTATCAAATTCAGAGGCTAATACCGATTTTCTCAATTCAATATCCCAAACTGTATTCATAGATTGAACATTTGTTCCTGAACCTCTATTTTGGCGTTCTAAATTTTCAACTTTTTTCATAAAATCTTCTCTTTCCATCTCAATACCATTAATTGTTGCAATAATATTTTGATCTGGCAGAGAAGATCCACTAGCATTTCTTATTACATCCGCTAATACAAAAGAGAATAATGCCATTGCAATAACTAATATTAGAAACAATGATCTTTGTCGTATTTGATTTAAAATTGCCATTTAAAATTAATTTTAAATATAGTGGCCAAAAGTAGTATTTTATTGTTAATTATGAAAACTTAGACATCTATCTTTAGAGAAACTAGATTTATTCTAGTATTAGAAACATCTAGAATCTTAAACAAAAAATTACCTACTCTAATTTCCTGTTTTATTGTAGGAATTTCCTCAGTACTGTTTACAATTAATCCACCTAAGGTTTCATATTCCTCACTTACTGGCAAGTGTAATTTGTAATTCTCGTTAAGATAATCTACCTCAATTCTAGCAGAAAACTCATATTCATTATCAGACACCTTTCTCTCAATTAATTCATTATTATCAAATTCATCATCAATTTCTCCAAAAAGTTCTTCAACTATATCTTCAATAGTTATCATTCCTGATGTACCCCCATATTCATCTAAAACTATTGCTATAGTTCTTCGTTTGGCAGTTAATAAATTTAATACATCCTTAATAAGCATTGCCTCAGGAATAAATTCAACTGGCATTAATATTGATTTGATCGTTTTTGGCTTATTAAATAAATCGGATGAATGTGCATACCCTAAAACATCGTCAATTGTACTTTTGTAAATCAATATTCTAGAATAACCAGAGGAAATAAATAGGGATTTTAAGTTAGAAATGTAATCATGTATTTCAACTGCTACTAATTCAATTCTAGGAATCATTACATCCCTTGATTTTAACTCTGAAAAGTCCAATGCATTTTGAAAAATTTGAACTTCACTATCAATCTCTTGATCCTTTTCAACTGCATCCATTTGTTCATTAATATAATGTCCTAATTCATCTTTTGAAAAGAGCATTTGTTTGTTATCACCCTTTGATTTGAAAAATATCTTTAAAAAGATATCAGAAATCCATATAACAAAATCAGAAACGAAATAAAAAACTATATAGAAAAAATAAGCAGGTAGTATAAAGATTTTAAAAAACTTCAGTGAGTAAATCTGAAAAAATACTTTTGGTAAAAATTCTGCAGTAATAAGAATAATAAATGTTGAAACAAGTGTTTGATTAATTAGATTTAGATCAAATTCTCTAGTTAATAATGCACCCATTGTAAATCCATATATTACCAATGCAATGTTATTGCCTATAAGCATAGTGGTAATAAATTTTGAAGGTTTCTTTGTTAGAATTTTAATTATTGAAGAAATAAACCCTGTTTTCTTTTTTTCAATTTCAATAGAAATCTTATTACTGGAGACATAGGCTATTTCCATACCAGAAAAAAAAGCAGAAAAAATAAGGGAAATAATTATGATTGGTATCTCAGACATAAGAAATTATAATTTACCTCTATCTTTAAATCTCTTTTGATATTTATTTCTAAACCAATATACTACAACTGATAAGATTGAAAGAAGTAAGAAAACTATTGACTTATTAAAATCACTTTTAAAATTTAAAAGAAATTCTATAAAAAATAATACAAAAAACCCTAGATAAGCATATTTAAAAAAACCTAATAATTTCATAACATAAATTTAATAATTATTTAGGTATATGTGATTGAAAATCAGCTTTAGTCAATACAACAGTATGCATAAGGGTTGCTGCTAATTTGCCGTCTGCATTAAATAATTCCCCTCTTATAGCTCCTATATTTTTTCCCTGTTTAATAATGCTAGCTGTAGCAATTACTTTCCCTTCAAATAATGGCCTGTGATGAAGGCTATGAAGATTTGTAGAATTAGGGTACAAAGCTCCTTTAGATTCATAAATCACAAGTAAACTTGTGACATCATCTAATAAAGAAGTCATCATACCTCCTTGAACAGTTCTATTTGGATTAAGAGTTTGCTCTGTAAATTCTGCTCCTAACTTTAGAAACCCTTCTTTATACTCAATAAGATTAAAGTTAAATATTTTTCCTGTTCCGCCTTTAGTTCTATGAAAATCTAAATATTTTTTAAAATCTTTGTCCATAAATATTTAATGTTATTTATTCTTCTAAAGTTACATAACCGCTTACATCTAAAAAAGTAATTTTTTCAAAGCTTTTATCAGAATCAAATCCTGATCCGTATATATCCTTATCAGCTGAAATAAATCGAAAGGGATAATTTGTAAACAACCACTCTTCTATTCTATTATAATACATTTGATCAGTTATTAGCGTATCATTAAGATGGGTTGTGATAACAACATTTTTTCTTAAATCAATCAAATCGGTATTAGAATATGAGATTGCATAATCTGCAGTGATTATGCTCTTATTATTATTTTTATCAAATACAGTAATTTCAACCTTGTTAGGAAATTCAAAGTATGGAAAATCCATATTAGTAAAATTGAACATTTTTGGACTTTTCAATATTGAACTAACAAGTCCTGAATCAGTGTAAACTGTATTTATATTAACAGCAGATGATATAGAGGATTTTTCTGAAGTAATATCTATAACATTTTCTAGATCATTACCACATGAAATCAATAAAAAAAAAGATATAATAAAACTAATTGTTTTCAAAATCTATAGCTTAGGCACTTTCACAGATCTTCCTATCCAGCATCCTACTCTAATTATTTCACCTTCTCTTCCTGAAGAAAATATTTCACTTTTTTGTGGAGCTTTTGCTAAATAATTTCTTGAACTCTGATTAGCTGCTTTTTTTAGTTTACTATCAACCCTGCCTGCCTTGAGTGCTTCTTTCGAGGCTAACCAATAAACAGCTCTTTGCGTAAAGTTGTCAGATCCACAATTTTTTGCACTCTTAGAATACATATCAGCAATAGCTAAATAACATTTTCCCATAGATGGGTTAAACCTAAGTGCTTTTACATAATATGATCTAGCTCTAGAAAACAAGCCATCCTTTTTAAATTTTGTTGCAATTCTAAATAAAATCTTGGCTTTTTCATAGCCGTCATTCTCTAAATCAATTGCTTGATTGTAATATGCAAGAGCCTCAGCTGACTTACCCTCTTTGTCTTTAATAATTCCTAAATAATAAGAAGTAGATGCATCTGGCTCTAACGTATTTTTCTGCTGTAGAATTTTAACAAAAAGCTCCGAATCAACACATTCCTTGTTAAATAATCTATTCAAAGCTCTTTGAAGCCAAATTCCATCATTTTTCTTTTCTTCATAGTTCTTCTCATATAATGGGATCAAATTGACACAATTTGCTCTATCTCCAAGATCAATTTGCATTCCTTTAGAAATTTGATCATATGCCTTTAAAAAACTGTTATATGATTTAACTTTTCTTTCATCTTTTTGAGATAGCTCAACTTGAGATTCTGAAATATCTTCAGATACAAACTTGTTAACCTTATTAGTATAATTCTTAATTTCTCTTTCTACTTTCTCAGAAATTTCATCATATTTAGTAAAGAGTTCTTCAGCAGATTTTAGTTGCTCATCATAAAGCATAACAATCAATTTAAAGTATGTATATAAGTTTTTTGGATTGTTAAATGTTTTTGAATCTGTTATAAATGCGCTATCAAACTTATTATATACATCAGATTTAGTCATATTTAACTCACTCATATAATCGTAAAGAAGCTGTGCAGATTTTGCCATTACATCTCCAAGTGGTGTTTTTTTAGGAAAATTGTTTCTTTTTTCATCCCAAAGTTTTACCAAATCATTTATATAATCAACCTTTTGATCTCCAGCAGAATTCTTAATCATATGTTTTAGGATTCTTTCTCCATATACAAATATTGCACTATTGAATTTTGGATTTCTTTCCCTAAGCTCCATCCAAGGCTGATAAGCAGCATCATAATTTTTTGCCTTTACATACTCACTAAAAATGGATAATGAATTAATATCATCTTCATTAATTTGTGAACTAACATTTAGTGATACAAATAAAAAACTCAATATTATTATTAATCTGTATAGCCTCATAATTAATTATATTTTCTTTTTACAAACCATCTGTCATTTAAAGATAAGCTCAATTGAAGATTTACAAAATTTTCTTTAACTAAATTTTGATCGGTAGTTCCTCGCTTACCAATTTCAATTACAGTATTTATATTTGAAAAAAGCCTGCTAACTGGAATACCTAATCCAAAAGAGATGCCAAACTCTTTAATTGACTGATTATTGATGTTTAATCCTGTTTTTTCAAAATATATACCCGATCTATAAACTATTCTTTGCAATAGCTTATTGAAAGAATTATAATCAGGTATATAAAAGCCCCCTATAGATAAAATAGAAGAATCTTCAAAATAAGTATTTTGAATATCTAAAAGATCAGAAGAAAAAACACTACTTTTTATAATATTATACTCTGCACCAACAAACCAGTTTCTAACAGATCCTATTCCTACTCCAATGGACATCTTAGAAGGCATTTTTAGGTCAGTTTCTTCAAGTCCTAGCGGCAATAAATCAACCTCAATTTCATTAATTGGATACTCAATCCCCGTATTTTCACTTATAATAACAGAGGCAAAGGTTCTCTTATTTTTAGAAGTTAAATTATAACTAGGTGAATAAGTAAAGGAGGTAACTAATTGGGTCTTTTCATTAATCATTGGTTTGTATGAAATCCCCAAGTTATAGTTGATCCCACTTAAATCTGATCTATTTATTTCTCTCGCTTGATAGTCCAATGGAAGTTGTTCGTCATCATAAAGAAATTCTATTGCATTATTCTGAATATTTCCGAAATTATAATGAGCATCAATACCAATACTTAGATTTTCAGAAATAAGATATCCAAATCCTAAAAACACTTTATTTAACCCACCATTTCCTGAGTATTTATACTCTAATGAATCAATATTATTTCTAGATTCTAACCTATAGCCAACCGAAGAATGAGGAATTACCCCAAATCCCATACCAAATTTACCCATTGGCACATTCAATCCTAAATAATCAAATGTTGTATTATTTGAATTGTCAGAAGCATCAGAAGTTTCTAATTCTGTTGTTGTATGGCCAACACCAACAGTAAATTTGACCAATCTGGCTTCATTATTAAAGGAAAATAAGTTATTGCTAACATATGAAGCTGGATTTTTAAAGTTCATGTGAATACTATCAGTATATATGCTTAATCCTCCCATAGCTCTGTTTTCAGTTGTACCCTTAAACTTAAGACTGCCAATACCATAAAATGAATAGGGAGAAGAAGTTCCTTCTTGTCCTTGAAAATTATAGCATATAAAGAATATTACTATGAAAAGAATTCGTTTTATCAACTGTTAATATTTAAATTCAAAATAAAATTTAGACCTTCTAATAAAAAATTTTGATTCGCAAAGATGCTAATTTTTAATGGTTTAGACAAGAAAACTGAATCACCTCCAGTTAAAATAACTTTAATGTCCTTATAGTTTCCCTGATATTCTGATATAGATTCTCTAATTTCAAAAACAACTCCATTTACTATACCTGAATGAATTGACTCTTCTGTTGAGGAGCCAATAATATCGGATGGGTGTGTTTTTTCTAATTCAGGTAAATTAGAAGTATAGTTACTTAATGAGCTATATCTCATATCAATACCAGGAGATATAGAGCCTCCGTGATAATTGCCCTTTTTATCAATAAAATCCATAGTAATACAAGTCCCAGCATCAATAACTAACACATTTGAATTAGGGTAGTGTTTTGTTACAGCACTTGCAAGAGCTATTCTATCAGAGCCAAGTGTTCCCTTACTCTTATATAGGTTCTTAAAAGGCAGTTTTAAGTTTTCCGATAGAAAACAAACAGATTGTAAGCTTAAATGTTCCTTTATTTCATGATTATCAATAATAGAAACATTCGATATAATGGCTCTGTTGACAGCCTTATATTTCTGAGTAAATTTGTTTATACCTTCTATGATATTTGAAGTTTTGATAGTATCTGCTTCAACAATATTATCATGATCAAAAATTGCAATTTTAGCATTAGTATTTCCTATATCAATAATTAAATTCATATTATAACTTGAACATCAAATTTACAAAAGGATTTTTATAATAATTATTTTGCTCAATAATAAAAATGCATCTATATTTGACACTCATTTTATGGTACCTTAGCTCAGTTGGTAGAGCAACGGACTGAAAATCCGTGTGTCCCTGGTTCGATTCCTGGAGGTACCACAACCCCCCCCTCAAGGGGGTTTTTTGATTATTTATTGTTAACTTCATTAACTTTAAAAAAAAATTACATAAAATATATTATGGATCATGCAATAGAAATTTTAAGTTCTGAATGGATAGCAACTTCATTAAGTAGCATAGCTTTTATTCTGTTTATTCTATATATAGGTAAAATTAGTTCTGAAAAAAACAGAATTAAGTTTATTAAGATTATTGCCTTAATAATGATATTATTCACTGTTACTAATCATGTTACTCATTTAATTAATGGAACCTGGACATTAGACAAGCAGCTTCCAGTACATCTTTGTGGAATTTCTGCCTTGATCTGTTGCGTAATTATGTTTATACCAGAGAATAAAAGACAGTTTCTCTTTGAATTTCTTTTTTATTGTGGGATCCTAGGTGGAACAATGTCTATACTAACACCTTTAATTGATAATTATAATGGATCCGTTAACTTTTTTTATATCCAGTTTTTTGTAAAGCATGCAATTATTATAGCCTTTCCTATTTATTTAAGGAATTATTTAAATATGGAATTAAGAGTATATTCATGGCTAAAAACACTTATTTCCTTGAATGTATTGCTAGCTTTTATAATTCCATTAAACTTTTATATTGGGTCAAATTATATGTATTTAGCTGAAGTGCCTGCAGTAGATAATCCTTTAATTTTAACTACCCAGTGGCCATATTATATACTAACATGGGAAGCAATTATCTTAATTCTTTTCTTAATTACATATTATTTTTCTAAACCAAAAAAGGCTTAATTTTATCAACTACTAATAGAAAATGAAAATGTTACTTAAATTTCGTTTACTAAGTCTAATTATTATTTGTGGTATTTTTCTGAGTTGTAATAAACAACAAAACAAAAGTTCTTCTGAAGAGAATTATGAAAAAATAGATTATTATTCTGACTCAATTAATACTGTTAGAATAGATAATATAAGTTTAAATACTATAAATATTTTAAATAATTGGATTGAATATCAAGAGTTAAAAGAAGTAATTAGTTCATTGGAAAAGAATGAATTCTCATTCTTTAAGGATAATAAAGAATATATTAGTAGATTCTTTGATAGTCTAAAAAAAAGCACGCCAAAATCAATTAATAAACCTGGAATTATAGCTAGAATTTCTGTCTTAGAAACAAAATTTCTAATACTTGAAAGCCACTTTGCATCAAATATTATTGATGAAAAACTAAAGAAAAATAGAATAAACGATGTATTATCTTCAAATTCGAATTTTATATATCAGATAAATAAGTTAATTGAAAGATCAAATCAAAAAATTGGAGATTAATCTTTCTTCTTTTGAGCATTCAATGCATCCTTACTAAGTATTGCCAAATTAAAATTTGGTGCTATTTCTAATGCCTGATCCATTATAGCAATTGCTGCATCTATATTTTCTTCCTTATTTTCCTTAAATTTTACCAAACCTTTTAAATATAAAAAAGCTGCTTTCATAGGAACCTGATATTGACCTTGAGTCTCATAATAAGTTCTCATAACATCATTATTTGAATTTGCTATTCCAAAAGTTATATTTTTTGTAGCTCCCATTAGATCATCTAATTGAATTTTTATATCAGCTAATTCATATGCAATTAGTGGATTAGGTTTTCTTCTAAACAATTCCTCATAATGAACAATAGATCTGTCAAGCTGATTTAAAAATTGAAGTGAAATTGCTTTTACTTCAACTGCCATATCAGAATCACTTTTATTACTTTCAATACCAATTGTATTTAAAGCTTGAACATGTCTTCCTTCATTCATATATAATACCGCAAGTGTATCAGCTCTAGCTTGACTTGGTTCTAATACGTTTAAGTGAGTTAAACCATTTATTACTCCCTGAACATCTCCTTGAGATTTCATTTGCTCATAATATTGCTTATAATGGTTTAAAAGAGAATTACTATCCTGACTATAACTCAAGGAAGCAATAGAGAATAATAATAGAATGTATAAATTTCTCATAATTTTACAATTTAATAATGACGAAACTAATAATAATTAATATTTAAAATGCAATTTGTACTAAAAATTCTCCATAAGTTATTTCATTTCCTGAATCAAAATCTGCTTTATAAGCACTTAATTGCATTTTTAAATTATTTCCATCCAGATATTTAGAAATACCAAATCCGTAACTATCAAATGATTGTAATAATGATTCTGTATTCATGTCAAATTCTGGGTTGGCTATTTCATATCTAAAATCTACTCCTAGTCCATTTTCAATTATATAACCTAAATGAATATTGTAACTATCTCCTAAAATGAGGTGTTCAGTAATATGTTGTGGAATAAGAATATTAAATGCATTTTCATCTGTATATACCAAATTTGGGTTACTTGTATATGAATCAGCATATTCAAACAAAAATGAAAAACCTTTGTACTTTAATAGTAAATCAAAAAATAATTGTGAATAATCAGGAAAATTGTGATTTCCACTACTATCATATAATCCAGGATGATCTTCTCCCATAGAGCTACTAACGCCAAAGGTTTTAGAATATGCACCCCCTAATTGTATTTTTAGCTTTTCCTCACCAATTAAATCAACTGCAGTATTTTTATTTCCATCGCTAAAGGGTCCTAATGGGTACAGGTTAAGCCTAGATCCTAATTTGAAACCTCCAAGATCAAAATCTCCAGAATCCTCTCCAAATGAATTTCTTCTATCACCTGAAGTAACGGCTAGTTTTGGTTCTACTACAAACTTTTCTCCAAAGCTACTCTCAACAAATATTCCAACTTCTTCACTACTTTGAGTATAGTTTTGACCAAGAAGACTCGTGTCAGTAAAACGCAATGTGTCTTCATTGTGAGTCATCTCCAAATTATTGTGGAAGACTTGTCTTTTTCCAAAATAAATTGCGGTTGAATTATCTATATGATAACCAATAAAAGCTTCAGCTAATGGCTGTGAGCTACTATAATTCATTTGAATTGTAAAACTGACCTTTTCCTTAAAAGCTCTACCCTCAATAAATAAATTTGAATTTTTAGCCTTGAACTGTCTTGATATTTCCTTATATGTCCCTTCTTGTGCATTGGATAAAATATCATTGTAAATATATGCTGGTCTTATAAAACCATAAATATTAAAAAGATAATTACCTTCATTAAAAGAAAATGATATTCCATCTCCTAAATCATAACTTGAATTATTTATTTGGTTTTCCTGTGCATTTATAATAACTGAAAAACATATAATAATAATTGTTATTAGACTTTTTTTCATTTGTTAATTTATTTATATTATGATTTTACCTTATTTAATCTAAAATATTGGACAAATATCACTAATTTTTAATTAATTATGAGTTTATCAAAAAAAATTGTTGGTTTATTTCTAGGTCCAATAGTATTTACTTTAATATTATTCTTTTTTAATCCTGAGGGACTAAACTATGAGGCCAAATGTATATTAGCATCCACTATGTGGATGGCTATATGGTGGGTTACTGAATGTGTACCAATAGCTGTAACTGCCTTACTTCCAATTGTTCTTTTTCCACTTTCTGGAGGTTTAGATCTCCAATCGACAACTGCCTCTTATGGGCACAAGTTAGTTTTCTTATTTGTTGGTGGATTTATTATTGCTCTAGCAATTGAAAAATGGAATCTACACAAAAGATTAGCTTTAAATATTATTAGATTAACAGGGTCAAAAAAATCAAAAGTTATTTTAGGATTTATGATTGCTACTGCATTTTTATCAATGTGGATTTCAAACACAGCAACTTCAATTATGATTCTTCCAGTAGGATTAGCAATTATCGCACAACTAAAAGATGATCCAAATACAATAGAAAATGAAAATGTAGTTTTTGGTAAATCTCTTATGATAGCAATAGCTTATAGTGCATCTATTGGTGGTATGGCTACATTAATTGGAACACCTCCAAATATGATTTTTGCCGGAGTTGTTGAACAAAGCTATGGAATAAAAATTAGTATGTTTGACTGGATGAAATTTGGTATTCCAATAAGCGCTACCCTACTAATTATTTGTTGGTTATATCTAACTAAAGTTGCTTACAAATTTTCTAATGAAGAATTCTCAGAAGGAAGAAAAGAAATATTAAAACAAATTAAGCTATTGGGTAAATTTTCATATGAAGAATCTAGAGTTTTAATTGTATTTGTTCTAACAGCAGTTGCATGGATTTTAAGAGGCTATCTTGAAAGAATTATACCAACAATTGATGATACCATAATCGCTATTTCATTTGCTGTAATTTTATTCATTATTCCAACCAAAAAAAATTCAGTTGATAAAACTTTACTGGTATGGAAAGATACTGTTAAATTACCTTGGGGCATATTACTATTATTTGGTGGTGGTATGGCTATAGCAAGTGCATTTACAAAAAGTGGGCTTTCACTTTGGATTGCTGATCTACTTATAAACCTTGATGGTATCCCATTAATACTTGTAATTCTTACAATTGTTACAACTATTAATTTACTTACTGAACTGACATCCAATATGGCTACAACAGCAATGCTACTCCCAGTATTGGTAACAATTGCTCTTGCAATTAATGTTCATCCATATTTTTTATTAATTAGTGCAACCCTAGCAGCATCATGTGCGTTTATGTTGCCTACTGCAACTGCTCCAAATGCCGTAGTATTTGGTTCAGGACTATTAAAAATAGAAGATATGTTTAAAAAAGGAATTTGGATGAATATAATATCAATAATTATAATTACTCTTATTGTATATTATTTCCTACCATCAATATTTGATGTTTCTACTGAACTAATTCCGATAAATTAATACTTGTCTAAAAGTTTCGACTGCTCTTTTATGGATTCCTTAAATTCATTGGTAATTCTGTCAACTAATTCTTGAACAGGAAGATCATCAGAAATATTTGTAACTCCTTGACCTGCAGACCAAATGGTGCTCCATGCTTTTGCTTCAGCTTGTGCAGCATCAAGTTCCTTTCCAAAATCCATTTTAGCTTTTCTT
>JAAZXZ010000137.1 GCA_014239895.1 Flavobacteriaceae bacterium | reverse complement strand
TCCAAAAGACTCCACTGCTAAAATTCAAATATTTAAAGAAGATCTCCCGTTTAAAATAAGTAAGCCTAAACAGAAAACAAAAAATTCCTTTGCTTTTGGTTTTGAGGGTAAAATAGGAAAATTTAAAATTGATTTGATACAGCCAATAGATCTAGAATTACAAAACAGAATAATAAAAGATCGTGATTCGGATACGCTATATTATTGGTTAAAGCCATCATTAGACATAGATTCAATTAAATTTTTAGTTTCAACTAAAACAAAAATTGACACATTTAAAATCAATCTAAGAAAAAATAAAATAGATTCATTGCAAATTAAATCCTTACAGAGTAATGTGTTAAAATTTGATGAGAATCTAGAATTACATGCAAATATACCCTACAATAAAATTGATGTTAAAAGAATACAAGTGCTTGATAAAGATTCCATTCAAGTTCCCTTCACTTACGAGTTAGATACTATAAATAACATCTATAAATTTAATATCTCTAAAGATCAAGATCAATCCTATAGTTTTGAGTTTTTACCATCAGCTATAGAAGATTATTATGGCAATACTAATGACACCTTATTTTATAAGTTAAAAACAAAAACATATGATGATTATGGAAATTTAAGATTAACATTAAAAAATGCTATTACTCCTATAATAATTCAGCTAGTCAATAGAGCTGGAGAAGTTAAATATGAACAATATGTTGAGGATTTAAATCCAATAGAATTCCGACATATAGATGCTGGAAAATATTATATTAGGATTATGTTTGATTCAAATCAAAATAAAAAATATGATTCAGGAAGTTTCCTTAAAAGAAGATCTCCTGAAAAAGTTAGTTATTTCCCAGAAGAACTTGATGTTAGAGCAGGCTGGGATTTAATACAAGAGTTTATTTTAAATTGAATTATTTATTAAAAGATGCCTTGATTAAGTTGCTATTCATTCTTGCAATATCCTTGGAAGAGATAAAATTTAATCAGCAATTTCTTTCTTTTTCTTGCCAAAAAGCTTATTAAAAAGTATCATAACAGGATCATAGTATCTGTCAACAACCCTTTCCTTAAGTGGAATTATAGCGTCGTCAGTAATCTGAATTTCTTCAGGACATACCTCAGTACAACATCTAGTTATATTACACATACCTGATCCATGCTCTTCTTTTATTTCTTTAATCCTATCAGCTCTATCCATTGGATGCATTTCTAAACTGGCAAGTCTAACCATGAATCTTGGACCAGCAAATTTATCTTTTCCTTCATTATCTCTAATTACGTGGCACATGTTTTGACATAGATAGCACTCTATACACTTTCTAAAATGTTGAACTCTATCTACATCTTTCTGCATCATAACAAAATCTTTTTCTTTGTCTTTTTTAGAAGGAGAGAAAGGTAATATTTTTTGGTTTTGTTTATAGTTCCATGATACATCAGTCACAAGATCTCTCATCACTGGAAAAGATTTCAAAGGTGTAATTATAATAGTTTTATCTTCTTCAAATTCATTCATTCTTGTCATACAAGCAAGCCTTGGTTTACCATTAATTTCAACACTACACGAACCACATTTTCCTGCTTTACAATTCCATCTGCATGCAAGATCATTGGCTTGATCTGCTTGAATTCTATGAATCACATCAAGAACTACCATGCCTTCTAAGACATTACACTTATAACTAACTAGCTCTCCTTTTTCATCATTTCCTCTATATATTTTAAAATCTCTTTCTTTCATATTATAGATTATAATTTATTGTGATCAACTTTAACTTCTTTCTCTAGGTCTTCTATAGATGAATTTGCAATTCTTTTAAGTTCTTTGTCCGGTTCAGATCTTTTAACTTTAATTGTTTGCATTTCTCCATTAACCCCTTTTTTATTGATGATATTATACTCTAGCCATTCATCCCCCTCAGATGGAAAATCTTCTCTTGTATGTGCACCTCTACTCTCCTCTCTTAATAAAGCAGACCTTGCAACAGATTCCGAAGAAATAAGTAAATTTCTAAGTGCTAGAGCTTCATGCCATCCTGGATTAAACTGGCTTGATCCTGGAGCTTTAACTTCTTGGAATTGTAGTTTCATTTCTTCAATTTTATTAATTCCATCTTGTATTTCTTTCTTGGTTCTAATAATCCCAACATTGTATTGCATATTTTTTTGAAGATCTTCATGTATCAAATAAGGATTATTTCCCCTCTCTCTATTCAAAATAGATGTTGCATTTTTAATAATTCTTTTAATATTGTCATCATCTGCTTTAGGCATAGACTTTAATCTCTTTGAATATTTTGCTGCTTCCATTCCGGATAAGTTTCCGAAGACAAGAAGATCTGATAAAGAATTTCCGCCAAGCCTGTTAGCACCATGCATTCCTCCTGCTGCCTCACCGCAAGCAAATAGCCCATCTACTATCGTCATAGATGTCTCAGCATCTACTTTAATTCCTCCCATAAAGTAGTGACATGTTGGCCCAACTTCCATAGGTTGTTTAGTAATATCTAGTTCAGCCAATATCTTAAACTGATGGTACATAGATGGAAGCTTTTTCTTTATATCTTCAGATGATCTTTGTGTTGCTATATCCAAATAAGCGCCTCCATGTTCTGATCCTCTGCCAGCTTTAACCTCAGCATTGATTGCTCTGGCAACAACATCTCTAGTTAATAGTTCAGGTGGTCTTCTAGCATCCTTATCTCCCGCAAGCCATCTTGCTGCTTCTTCTACAGAATCAGCTGTTTCATTAGCAAATTTCTTTGGTATATAGTTAAACATGAATCTATCACCTTTATTGTTTTTAAGTATTCCTCCTTCACCACGAACTCCTTCTGTAACCAAAATACCTTTTACTGATGGAGGCCAAACCATTCCTGTTGGATGAAATTGGTTAAATTCCATGTCTATCAATTCAGCACCAGCTTCAAATGCCATTCCATAACCATCTCCAGTATATTCCCAACTATTAGATGTTACTTCCCACGCTTTTCCAGCACCACCAGTGGCAAATATTAAAGATTTAGTCTCAAATATTATAAATTCACCCGTTTCTCTGTACATGCATACAATTCCCGATACTTTTCCAGATTTATCTTTTAAAATATCTAATGCAGTACATTCCATA
>JAAZXZ010000089.1 GCA_014239895.1 Flavobacteriaceae bacterium | reverse complement strand
CATTTGATCAATTTAAATCAGCACAAATCACCTATTTTGATAATCAAAATGATGCTGAAGCTCTAATTTGGTATGGACGTAGAACAGCCTATATGGGGTACTACAAAGAAGCTATTAAGCTCTTTACCTTAGGAATAAAAAACCATCCTAATGATGCTCGTTTTTATCGTCACCGTGGTCATAGATACATTTCTACCCGTCAATATGATAATGCAATAAGTGATTTTGAAAAAGCAGTACGATTGATTAATGGGAAAACAGATCAAATAGAACCTGATGGTTTGCCAAATGCAAAAAATATTCCTCTAAGCACACTCCACGGTAATATATGGTATCATCTTGGTCTAGCATATTATCTTAAAAACGATATGAATAATGCACTCAAAGCATTCAACAATAGAAGTGTTACTCATAAATACGATGATAATATTGTTTCAGGTGGTCATTGGTTATATATGATCAACAGAAGACTAAATAAAATTGAAGAATCCAATACTGTTATTAATGAAGTTCACCAAAACATGGACATAATTGAAAACATGAGTTATCATCAATCGTGTTTATTTTACAAAGGATTACTTAAAGAATCTGAAATCGTAATCGATGAAGTCGCTTTATATAGCTTGGCCAACTGGTATGTATATGAAAAAAATGATACTGTAAAAGCAAAACAATATTATCAAAATTTACTTGGTACAGGAAATCCATATTCATTCGCCTACATTGCTGGAGAAGCTGACTGGATTAAATTATTTAAATAAAACATAACATATTCTGTATTGGGAAGGAATTAATTCATCTTTAATTTATATATTCGCATCACACAAACGAATTGGTTTGATTGATTGCTATGGTTGGCTCTCTTTCAGACCTTTTCACTTTTTAGGACTTAAACCATAGGCATATCTTCTTCTTTTAAAATTATTGTAAATTGCAGGTGTGAAAAAGCTAATTTATTTCTTTTTTGTATTTGGTCTATTCGCTTGTAGTTCTGATTCTGCAGATGATCAGGATATTCAAAAATCCCTTTTCACATTATTGTCATCCGATGAAACAGGTATAACATTCACAAACACCTCCATTGAAACTCCTGAAAGAAATGGGGGGCACTATGATTACTTTTACAATGGTAGTGGAGTTGCTATTGTAGATATTAATAATGATGGTTTAGCAGATGTTTTTTTTGCTGGCAATGACACGCCAAACAAACTATTTTTAAATGAAGGTGACTTTAAATTTCAAGACATAAGTAATAACGCGGGAATAGAATCTGTTAATTGGGCAACAGGAGTAAGTGTAGTAGATATTAATGAAGATGGTTGGATGGATATATATGTGTGTAATTCGGGACCAACAGTTGATGACAATTTATTAGCAAATCAATTATATGTTAACAATGGAGATCTAACTTTTACGGAAATGGGAGCTAAATACGGTATTGATGATGCTTCCTATTCTTCTCAGGCTGCATTTTTTGATATGGATAAAGATGGCGATTTAGATTTGTTTGTTATGAATCACTCATCTATAAATTATGAGAAAAATGTTCATAAATGGGAAGAGGTATTACTAAACAAACCTACTAGGATAAGAGAGAAATCTTTTAGCACGCTATATCGCAATAATGGAAATGGAACATTTGATGATATTACAAAAGAATCTGGATTATACAGACCAGGTTTTGGTCTTGGTGTGGCCGTTTCTGATTTTGATGAGAATGGGTTTTTAGATATCTATGTAGCTAATGATTATTTTATTCCAGATTTTATGTTTTTTAATCAGGGAAATGGAACTTTTATTGAAGACATCCAGTCCAAAGTATCTCATAGCTCATTTTTTTCAATGGGTTGTGATGCAGCTGACATTAATAACGATGGATTGGTGGATTTAGCAGTACTCGATATGACACCATCTGATCATTACAGAAATAAGACATTGATGGAGAGTATGGATGTAAATAAGTTTAGTTATTTAACAAATCAAAAAGGATATGTGCCTCAATATATGTTTAATACATTGAATCTAAATAGGAGTAAAGGTCATTTCAGTGAGATCGGACACTTTTTAGGAGTAGCCGAAACTGATTGGAGCTGGGCAGCGTTGCTTGTAGATTTTGACAATAATTCTTGGAAAGATTTGATGGTTACTAATGGATTTAAAAGAGATACAAGAAATCGTGATTGGATGAATGAATTAGAGGTGAGATATGAGACAGAAGGTGTTACAGGAGCTGTCCTTTATGATCAATTGCAAAAATCGAATTCGACACCAATAGCTAATTATATATTTAAAAATAGAGGAAATTTGAAATTTGATGATACCTCAAAAGATTGGGGTTTTAATAAGCCTTCTTATTCTCAAGGAGCAGCTTATGGTGATTTAGATAATGATGGCGATCTTGATGTGGTTATTAACAACTTAGAAAGTGAAGCTTTTGTATATAGAAATAACACAATGGACCGGAAGAGTAATCACTATATTCAATTTGTTTTATCTGATGGTAAAAATAGTAATAGTGTTATGCATTCAAAGATTAAAATTTTTACTGATAATGAAGAGCAATTGGTTGAATACAGTTTTGTTAGAGGCTACTTGTCTTCTATGCATAGCCTAGCACATTTTGGTCTAGGGAATATCCAAAAAGTTGATAGAGCAGAAATCTTATGGTTAGATGGAACCAAAACCACAATTTATAATCCTGACATTGATAAAAAGCATTATATAAATAAAAAAGCCTATCAAAACTCCATAGTGGAAAATATAAATTTACAATATCCATTTGTGGATGTTTCTCGTGGAATTGGTATTTCAGATTTTAAACATGAGGAGAATAATTATAATGATTATAAAACAGAAATACTTTTACCTCATAAACAATCTACTCTTGGACCATGTGTCGCAGTTGGAGACATTAATGGAGATGGAAACGAAGATTTTTATGTTGGAGGAGCAAAAGGTCAAGCAGGACAAATATATCTTCAAGATACTAAAAGAGGATTTATTGTTTCTACACAAAATGTATTCAGTAAAGATGAGAATTTTGAAGATCTCGGCGCCT
>JAAZXZ010000142.1 GCA_014239895.1 Flavobacteriaceae bacterium | reverse complement strand
TGGAAAGCATTTGTCTTTTGAGCTTGTTTATTTACAACAATTCGTCCGTTAAACACTCCAGTTGATTTATTATCATAGATGCCTTTATAATCTTGATGGCTATTGCAATTGGGTTTATTATGTTGAATAAGAGTGTTATGATCTACATGTTGTTTGTTACCAATAATTGTAACCCCTTTTATAGTAGTTTCAATAAACTCATTGTTTTGTGAAATATTTAAATTATTTCTTACCAATTCATTTCCAAATGAAAAGGTATGCATTGAGAAGGTACTGTTACGTTGTTGGTTTATATAGGTATTGTCAATAAGTGATGCCTGTAAATTGTCATTTTGAATTTTATAATAATCAATTATAGATTTTTTATCCGCATAAATTTCAGTAACACTATTGGTAAAAACTTTATTTTCGCTTAAGCTTTGATGTCTTTCAATAATTTGTACTTGTGAATTTTCATCTACGACAATCATGTTTCTAGGCTGAAACATAAGTGAGGCTTCATTGCCAGTTGAAAAATGTATTATTTGTATAGGTTTTTCAACAAACTTATTTTTTGGAATATGAATGAAAGCCCCTTCATTTGAGAAGGCTGTATTTAAAGAGGTAATACCATCTTTAAGAGCTATTTTATTAAAATAATTTTCAATAATAAGTTCATATTTTGATTGAGTTAATGCAGCGGATAAAATACAGATATCCATTCCCTCATGTGTTGTTTCTGAAAGGTGAGAACAGTACTTTCCATCTACAAAAATTATCTTATAAGAATCGATATCATCAATAAGATATTTTTTAATATTCTTAAACTCTAATACGTTATTTATTTCTGGTAATACGCTGTAGTCAGTATTTAAAAGATTCTTTAAAGAGGTATACTTCCAATTCTCTAATTTTTTATTAGGGAAGCCAATTGATTCAAATTGTTTTATAGCCTCAGACCTAATATCATGAACGTAACTATCAATATTAGTTTGATTCTCAAAAGCTATAAATGATGAAAGTAATTTTTCTTTTAAATCAATCATTATCTTTAATTATTAATTTCTTCTTTAATCCAATCGTATCCCTTTTTTTCTAGTTCTACTGCAAGATCTTTTTTGCCAGATTTAACTATTTTTCCATCAAATAATACATGTACATAGTCAGGAATAATATAATCGAGCAATCTTTGGTAATGGGTAATTATCACTACAGCATTATCTTTTTTCTTTAACTTATTTACTCCGCTGGCAACAATTTTAAGCGCATCAATATCAAGTCCTGAATCTGTTTCATCCAGAATTGCTAAAGTTGGCTCTAGCATTGCCATTTGAAATATTTCATTTCTCTTTTTCTCTCCACCAGAAAATCCATCATTTATGGATCTTGATAAAAATTTCCTGTCTATTCCCAACATGCTGCATTTTTCTCTCAGTAGTTTTAACATTTGGCTTGCCGGCATGTCTTTTTCTCCTCTTGCCTTGCGTGTTTCATTAATTGCAGTTTTAATAAAATTGGTTATTGTTACCCCAGGAATTTCAATTGGATATTGAAATGACATAAATATACCTTTATGAGCTCTTTCCTCAGCAGATAGCTCATCAATAGAATTATCATTAAAGAGCATTTCCCCTTTTGTGATTTCATAATCTTCTTTTCCTGCAATTACTGAAGCCAATGTGCTTTTACCAGAACCATTAGGTCCCATTATTGCATGAATTTCTCCTGCTTTTATATTAAGATTAATCCCATTTAGGATTTTTTTATCTTCAATCTGTGCATGTAAATTATTTATTTTAAGCATATTTTTTATTTAAAATTATCCAACAGAACCTTCTAAACTAATCTCGAGAAGCTTTTGAGCCTCAACAGCAAATTCCATAGGCAATTTGTTTAACACATCTCTACTAAAGCCATTTATTATTAGTGCGATGGCTTTCTCTGTTTCAATTCCTCTTTGGTTGCAATAAAAAATTTGGTCTTCACCTATTTTACTAGTTGTAGCCTCATGTTCAACTTGGGCGGATTTATTTTTAGTTTCTATATATGGAAATGTGTGTGCACCACATTTGTTTCCAATTAATAAGCTATCACACTGAGAGAAATTTCTGACATTATTTGCCCTCGGGCTTATATGTACTAATCCCCTATAGCTGTTTTGAGATTTTCCTGCAGAAATTCCTTTTGAAATAATTGTAGATTTAGTATTGTTCCCTAAATGAATCATTTTTGTGCCAGTGTCAGCTTGCTGAAAGTTATTCGTTACAGCTATTGAGTAGAATTCTCCAACGGCATTATCTCCTTTAAGGATGCATGAAGGGTATTTCCATGTAACAGCACTACCGGTTTCAACTTGTGTCCATGAGATTTTGGCGTTTTTCTCACATAAGCCTCTTTTAGTAACAAAATTGTAAACTCCTCCATTTCCTTTAGAATCCCCAGGATACCAATTTTGAACAGTACTATATTTTATCTCTGCATCATCTAATGCAATTAGTTCAACTACTGCTGCATGCAATTGATTTTCATCTCTACTTGGCGCAGAGCATCCTTCTAGGTAACTTACAAAACTACCTTTATCAGCCACTACCAATGTTCTTTCAAACTGTCCTGTTCCCGCTTCATTAATTCTAAAGTATGTTGAGAGTTCCATTGGGCATTTCACGCCTTTAGGAATATAACAAAATGAACCATCACTAAATACAGCTGAGTTTAAGGCAGCATAAAAATTATCTGTCTTTGGAACAATGGATCCAATATATTTTTTTACTAGTTCAGGATGGTTTTTTATTGCCTCATTAATAGAGCAGAATATTATCCCTCTTTCATTTAATGTATCTTTAAAAGTTGTGGCAACTGAAACAGAATCGATAACTACATCCATAGCAACTCCTGACAATTTCTTTTGCTCATCTACAGAAATACCTAGCTTCTTAAATGTTGCAAGTAATTCAGGATCAACCTCATCTAGACTATTATATTTTGGTTTATTTGATGGAGCTGAGTAATATGAAATCTTTTGAAAATCAGGTTTTTTGTATTTAACATTAGCCCAATTAGGTTCCTTCATCTGTTTCCAAATTTTAAAGGCATCTAATCTCCAGTCAGTCATCCAAGATGGCTCTTCTTTTTTCTTGGATATTGCAATGACGATTTCCTCACTTAACCCAGCAGGAAGCTTATCAGATTCTATATCTGTATAAAAACCATACTCGTATTGTTTGGTTTCTAATTCTTTCTTTAAATCATCTTCTGTATACTTACTCATAGTATTTTATTATAAAGAAAAACTTTCTCCACATCCACATGTTCTATTGGCATTTGGATTTACAAAAACAAATCCTTTGCCATTTAATCCTCCAGAATATTCTAGTGTTGTTCCCACCAGGTATAATAAACTTTTTTTATCGACAATTATTTTTATTTCATTATCCACAAAAACTTTATCATTATCACCTGTCTTATTATCAAATTTTAATTCATATGAAAGCCCTGAACATCCACCACTGTTTACACCGACTCTTACAAAATCAGAGTTATGGCTATAGCCATCTTGCTTCATTAATTTTATTACCTGATTGCGGGCAATGTTTGTTATACTGATCATACTGTTAAAATTTACTGGACTACAAATATACAACTAAACTATATTTTTTTAACATTTTTAGGACTATTACTCATATAATTAACTGTGTTTTAACTAAAAAGAATGTAAATTTGAGCCCATGTTAGAAAATAAGGATAAAAGTTCAACAAAATTAGAGGATATTGGAGAGTTTAATTTGATAGATATTCTTACAAAAGACTTGAAAATCAGGCATAAATCTACCATAACATCTATAGGGGATGATGCTGCCGTATTAGACTATAAGTCTAAAAAGGTGGTAATATCTACTGATTTTCTGATTGAAGGAGTTCATTTTGATTTAAGCTATATGCCCTTAAAACACCTTGGATATAAAGCGGTAATGGTTAATATCTCTGATATATATGCTATGAACGCTAATGCAAAACATATCACGGTTTCTATTGCCATTTCTAACAGGTTTCCCCTTGAAGCAATTGAAGAATTATATTCTGGTATTCAATTGGCTACTAAAAAATACGATTTAGACCTAATAGGAGGCGATACAACCTCTTCTGTTTCAGGGCTTACTATCTCTGTTACGGCTATTGGGGAGGCAAATTTATCTGATATAGTCTATAGAAATGGAGCAAAAGCCAATGATTTAATTGTTGTTACTGGAGATATTGGAGCAGCATTTATGGGGTTGAAGGTTTTGGAGAGAGAAAAAGAGGTATTTAAAGTAAACTCAAAAAATCAGCCAGATTTGGATCAATATACTTATCTGGTGGAAAGACAACTGAAACCTGAAGCGAGAAGGGATATTATACGTCTTTTATCCGATTTAAAAGTAAAACCAACGTCAATGATTGATATTAGCGATGGTTTATCTTCTGAACTATTGCATATCTGTAAACAAAGCAAGGTCGGTTGTGACTTGTATGAAAATAAAATACCCATGGATCCCCAGTTAATTTCAACTTGTGAAGAGTTTAAAATTGATTCTACTACTATAACCCTAAATGGTGGAGAGGATTATGAACTACTTATGACTATATCGCAAAAAGATTATCCAAAAATTAAAGCGAATCCAAATTTGACTGTTATTGGACACATTAAGGAAGAAAAAGCAGGCTGCAATTTGATATTAAGAGACGAATCCTCTGTTGAATTAAAAGCTAGAGGCTGGGGAGCTAAAAATTAATTGTTCATTA
>JAAZXZ010000108.1 GCA_014239895.1 Flavobacteriaceae bacterium | reverse complement strand
ATAGTGTCATTATCCTCTTCTTCGATTCTAATTAAAACATGAGAGACATTGACTTCATATTTAGTGCGTTCATAAGCTTCTAATAATAACTTTTCTTCGGTCACCTTATTAGTTAAAAAAGTTGATTTTAACTGGTTTGTATATTTTTTTAATTCTTTTCTATAGTTATCATTTTTATGCAATTCTCTGGAATATGCATAAGATAATTTTAATTTGTAATTAATATAAAGTTGAAGATAATTATCAACATCTTTTTGAGATTCATCCTCAACTAGGTCTATGTTTTTATTATATACCTTTATGAATTCTCCAGCAAGTACAGGCTCATTATTTACACTAAACAATATATCTGTTTCATTAAATTGTGAAAAAGACAAGAACGAAAAAGAAAAAAATACAATATATATATAAGCTCGAAACATCAATATTATTTTTAGAAGATCAAAAATAAAGATATTAATTAAATTATCTAGAGTAATTAGGTGCTTCTTTAGTGATATTTATGCCATGAGGATGGCTTTCAACAATTCCAGATGAAGTAATCTTTACAAATTTTGATTTTTCTTGTAGTGTTTTAATGTTTTTTGCTCCACAATAACCCATTCCAGCTCTTAGACCTCCTATAAATTGATGTATACTCTCTGTAAGATCTCCTTTATAAGGTACACGACCAACTATTCCTTCTGGAACAAGTTTTGCTATTTCAGTTTCAAATTCTTGAAAATATCTATCACCACTACCCTTTTTCATAGCTTCTAAAGATCCCATTCCCCTATACGATTTGAACTTCCTCCCTTCATAAATTATGGTTTCTCCCGGCGATTCTTTTGTTCCAGCCAATAATGAGCCTAGCATTACACAATCAGCTCCCGCAGCTATTGCCTTTGGAATATCACCAGTATATTTAATTCCCCCATCTGCTATCACAGGGACTTTAGATGATTTTATGGCATTAGAAACCTCCAAAATAGCTGAAAATTGAGGATATCCTACCCCTGCAACTACTCTAGTTGTACATATTGATCCTGGACCAATTCCTACTTTAATACCATCAACTCCAGCTTCAACAAGAAATTTAGCTGCTTCTGCTGTTGCAATATTTCCAACTATAATGTCAATATTTTTAAATTTTTTCTTTAATTCTATCATTAGGGTAATGACTCTTTCAGAATGACCATGAGCTGTGTCAACTATAATTGCATCTACTCCAGAATTAACCAATGCTTCTACTCTATCAATAGAATTTTTAGTTACTCCAATTGCAGCTGCTACCATTAATCTTCCATAAACATCTTTGTTGGCAATAGGCTTCAATGTTAGTTTGATTATATCTCTGAAAGTAATAAGGCCAACTAGTGTATTATTTTTATCTACAACAGGTAATTTTTCAATTTTATTTTTTTGTAAAATTCCTTCGGCTTCAGCAAGAGAAGTTCCTTTACTAACTGTAATTAAATTCTTTTTTGTCATTACTTCAGTAATGACTCTTGAATTATTCTTTTCAAATCTAAGATCTCTATTTGTTACAATACCTTTAAGAATGCCTTTTTTATCTACAATAGGAATGCCTCCTATCTTGTTTTCTTTCATGCTCAATTTTGCATCACTTACAATAGAATCTAATGGCAAGGTAATTGGATCAATTATCATTCCACTTTCTGCTCTTTTTACCTTTCTTACTTTATTAGCTTGTTCTTTAATGGACATGTTTTTATGCAAAACACCTATGCCTCCTTCTTGAGCAATAGCGATTGCCATTTTACTCTCAGTAACAGTATCCATTGCTGCTGAAACAATAGGTATATTCAATGAAATGTTCCTAGAAAATCTAGTTTTTATATCAACGTCTTTTGGTAGAATATTTGAATATGCTGGAACTAGCAATACATCATCGTAGGTAAGAGCCTCTCCTATTATTTTTTTCTGATGATCTTTCATTGCAATTATCAATTAATTGCGT
>JAAZXZ010000144.1 GCA_014239895.1 Flavobacteriaceae bacterium | reverse complement strand
ATAATAATGAAGTTGAAGAATTAAAATTTATATCTCTTGATAATATGAAAGATCTAATACAAAATAATTCTGAATTTTTTATTGGATCAAATAAAAGTTATTACAATAGTGTTATTGCAGAAATTGAATCATCTATTTAATATGATTCTCAATTATAGTGTGAACAGCCTCAGGGTTTAATAATGTACTTATATCTCCTAGGTTATCAAAATCATTTCCAGCGATTTTTCTTAAAATTCTTCTCATTATTTTTCCAGACCTTGTTTTAGGTAAAGCTTCTGTAAATTGAATCTTATCCAATTTTGCAATAGGGCCAATTTTATCAGATATTAATTTATTTATCTCATCTTTTGTGTTTTCTGAAATATTAGAAGAGTTTTTTAAAGTAACAAACCCATATAATGCATTTCCTTTGATATCGTGAGGAAAACCAACAATTGCTGATTCTGCAACATTTTCATGTTCATTTATAACATCTTCTATGGGAGCAGTTCCTAAATTGTGCCCTGAAACTATTATTACATCATCTACTCTTCCCGTAATTCTAAAATTACCATTATCATCCCTATAAGCTCCATCACCAGTAAAATACATATTATCAAAGGCTGAAAAATAAGTATCTACATATCTTTTATGATCTCCCCATATAGTTCTTGCTATTGATGGCCATGGAAATTTAATGCACAATCTACCTACCACATCACTCTCTAAAATTTCATTTGAGTCATTATCCATTAATACTGGCTGGATACCAATAAAAGGAAGTGTTGCAAATGTTGGTTTAGCTTCAATAATTCCAGGAATGGAAGAGATTAAAACTCCCCCTGTTTCTGTTTGCCACCACGTATCTACTATAGGGCATTTATTCTTTCCTATATTTTTATCATACCAATTCCATGCTTCTTCATTAATAGGTTCTCCAACTGTTCCAAGCACTTTTAAAGAAGAAATGTCTTTACCTGCAATATAGCTTGTTCCCTGTTTAGCAAGGGCTCTAATTGCTGTAGGAGCAGTATAAAATTGATTAACTCTGTGTTTTTCAACAATATCCCAAAATCTTCCAAAATCAGGATAACTAGGTACGCCCTCAAACATAATTGTAGTAGCGCAATTTGCTAATGGACCATATAATATATAACTATGACCTGTTACCCAACCAATATCTGCTGTACACCAATATATATCATCTGGTTTATATTGAAAAATGTTTTTAAAAGTATAGGCAGTATATACCATATAACCAGCACAGCTATGCACCATGCCCTTAGGTTTTCCTGTAGACCCAGAAGTATATAAAATAAATAAGGGGTCCTCAGCGTCCATTATTTCAGCCTCACAATATTTATCTGCATTTTCAAGTAAGGGTTCTAATAAAACATCTCTTTCGTTAACAAGATTAATTTTAGAATTAATTCTATTTACTACTAAAACTGTATCAACTATTTCACATTCTGATAGAGCATCATCAACAATTCCTTTTAAATCTATAGTTTTTCCTCCTCTATAAGAACCATCAGAAGTAATTACAGTTCTTGATTCACAATCATTTATTCTAGTAGCAAGGGCGTTTGCTGAAAACCCTGCAAAAACAACCGAATGAACAGCACCAATTCTAGCACATGCAAGGACAGAAATTGCAAGTTCAGGGATCATTGGTAAGTAAATACAGACCCTATCCCCTTTCTTAACTCCTTTTTCCTTTAAAACATTAGACATCCTACATACTCTTTCAAATAGTGATTTGTATGTAATTTCCTCTGAAGATTCATTAGGATTATTAGGTTCAAATATTATTGCTGTTTTATCTGAATTGTCTTCTAGATGTCTGTCTATACAGTTTTCTGTAATATTTAGTTTAGCTCCTTGAAACCAATTAACTTTGGCTTGTTTAAAATCCCATTCTAAAACTGTTTCCCACTTATTTCTCCAAACAAAATTTTTTGCTGCTATTTCAGACCAAAACTCTTCAGGATTAGTAATTGAATCTTTATATATTGAATTATATTGATCCTTAGTTGAAATATTATATTTGTCCATAAATAGTTTATTCTGATGGAATTCTAATCCTCTCAACAATCTTCTTTATTTCATTAGGTGGTTCAGCTGTAAATTTCATTACAATTATTGATACAATAAAGTTAACAAACATTGCAATAGTTCCAAACCCTTCAGGAGAGATTTTAAACCACCACTGATCAGAACTAGGCAATTCATCGTCAAACCATCCTAGTTTATATTTTATCATGTAGTATAGCATTAATAAGGTTCCTGCAATCATTCCTGACACTGCTCCTTCTTTATTCATCTTTTTATAGAAAATACCTAATATAATTGCTGGAAAAAATGATGCAGCAGCAAGCCCAAATGCTAAGGCAACAGTAGCCGCAACAAATCCAGGTGGATTAATACCAAAATAACCTGCAACACAAACTGCAGCAAAAGCAGATAATCTGGCTGCAATTAGCTCCTCTTTTTCTGAAATAGAAGGCATTATCACTTTTTTTAGCAAATCATGGGATATGGATGAGGAAATAACTAATAACAGTCCTGCTGCAGTTGATAAAGCTGCTGCCAAACCTCCTGCAGCAACAAGAGCAATTACCCAATTTGGTAATTTAGCAATTTCTGGGTTTGCTAAAACCATGATATCTCTATCAACAATAAGTTCATTACTTGATTTATCTGCTAAATATTGGATTTTCCCATCTAGATTTTTATCATCAAAACTTATTAAACCAGTTGTTTCCCAATTTTTAAACCAACTTGGAACTTTTGAATATTCAACATTTGATAAAGTTTCAATCATATTTGTTCTAGCAAAAACAGCTACAGCAGGAGCAGTTGTATACAGCACTGCTATTAGAAGTAAAGCAATTCCTGCAGATTTTCTTGCGTCCGAAACTTTTTTAACCGTAAAAAACCTAATTATTACATGTGGTAGACCAGCTGTACCTACCATCAAAGCAAATGTAATGGCAAAAACATCTATTAATGGTTTTGTGTTATCTGTATATTTATTAAATCCTAATTGTTCATTTAAGCCATCTAATTTGTCTAGAAGATACCCTCCTTCAATTGCTTCAGATCCAAATCCTAACTGTGGAATAGGGTTCCCTGTCATCTGTATAGAGATGAAAATTGCAGGAACCATAAAGGCAAAGATTAAAACACAGTATTGAGCAACTTGTGTATATGTAATTCCTTTCATTCCTCCTAAAACAGCATAAAATAAAACAATTATCATTCCTATAATTACTCCTGTGTTAATTTCAACTTCTAAAAATCTTGAAAAAACAATTCCTACTCCTCTCATTTGTCCAGCTACATATGTAAAGGATACTAATAAAGCGCATATAACTGCAACAATTCTTGCAGCATTTGAATAATACCTGTCACCAATAAAATCTGGTACAGTAAATTTGCCAAATTTTCTTAAATACGGAGCTAAAAGCAATGCTAGCAGAACATATCCTCCAGTCCAACCCATTAGATATACAGCTCCATCATAACCAGCAAAAGAAATTATTCCTGCCATTGATATAAAAGATGCCGCACTCATCCAGTCTGCAGCAGTTGCCATTCCATTAGCCAAAGGGCTAACCCCAGCCCCTGCCACATAAAAATCTTTTGTCGTTTGTACTCTAGACCAAATAGCGATAGCTATATAAATTGAGAAAGTAAAACCTACTATTATATATGTCCATTCTTGGACATTTAAATCCATAAATAGATTTAAATTATTTATCATATCCATATTTCTTATCTAATTTATTCATCAAATAGACATATATAAATATTATAACTACAAATAGAAATATTGATCCTTGTTGGGCAAACCAAAATCCAAGTTTAAATCCACCTATTTTAAAATTATTTAAGAAGTCTTTAAATATAATTCCTGCACCAAATGAGACTATAAACCATAAAAACAAGAGAATTAAAACATAGCGTATGTTTGTTTTCCAATATTTAATTTCTTTTTCCTTGTTGTTCAAATTTTATATTTATTTAGGGCTTCAATAACTTTTGGTGCTAAAATGATGGTTGCTAACATTGTTGGTATAGCCATTAAAGCAAAAAATGTGTCAATCAAATTAATCATTAGGCTTAGAGATGTTGTAGCACCTAACATAATGCTAATTATATAAATATAATTATAATATTTTTTATTTCTTTCTCCCAGTAAAAATGATAAACACTTGGTTCCATAATATGAGTATGTAAATAATGATGAAACACTAAAAATAATAACACACACCAATAGTAAATACTTTCCAAAAAACGGAAGAGAATTGTTAAATGCAGCAGCAGTTAATGTAACTCCATTTAAGTCTGTTTCCCATACTCCAGTTATTAAAATCGCTAATGCGGTCAAGGTACAAACAAACAGAGTATCAATTGCGGGGCCTAGCATAGCAACTAAACCTTCTCTTATTGGAGAGTTTGTTTTTGCTGCTCCATGTGCCATCGGTGCCATACCTATACCTGCTTCATTTGAAAAAGCTCCTCTTCTAATTCCTAATATAATTAGTGAGCCTAATACTCCTCCTGTAACTGAGTCTCCTTTATAATTTAAACCTGTAAAAGCATCGTAAAATATTAATCTAATGTAGTGGGGTAATTCTTCGATATTAATAATTATAATAGCTATAACAGATATCATATATACGAACACCATAAAAGGGACTAATTTTGAGGCTACAGAGCTAATTCTTTTAAGACCGCCAAGTATCACAATGGAGGTGACAATGATTAATAATACACCTATCAAAAAGTTTGTTTGAAAACTAACTTCATATCCCATTGGGATTAACAAAATATCATTCACAGCTTGTGTTAATTGATTTACGTTAAAAACAGGTAAAGCACCTACTAAACCGCATATGCTAAAAAATACAGCTAGGGCTTTCCATTTTTTCCCTAAACCTTCGATTATAAAATACATTGGTCCACCTTGTATATTTCCGGCAGAGTCCTTTCCTCTAAACATTATTGCTAATGAGGATGTAAAAAATTTAGTTGACATTCCTATTATACCACTAACCCACATCCAAAAAATTGCTCCAGGTCCACCAATTGATATTGCAACTGAAACACCCGCAATATTACCCATCCCAACAGTCGCAGACAAAGCAGTGGATAAGGCAGCAAAATGAGTTATTTCACCATCATCATTGGGATTATCATACTTGCCTCTAACTATATCTATAGCATGAAAAAAATATTTAAAAGGAATAAACCTAGAATAGATAATTAGGTATAATCCTCCACCAATAAGTAATATTATTAATGGGAAGCCCCATACATATGATGAAATATCTGAAAATAATTTTTCAATTTCCAAAATTAGTTTCTAAATAATTATTAATATTATTCTCAATTCTATTTTCCAAATTAGTGTTATCTAACTTAATAAATTTTTTAGCAGCTATGTTTTCATAAAGTTCGATATATCTACTACTCACAGTTGACACATATTCTTCTGACATATAAGGAACAACTTGTCCCTTAAGTCCTTGAAAATTATTACTGATTAACCACTGCCTAAGAAACTCTTTTGATAGCTGCTTTTGTGGTTCTTTATTTTTTTGTCTTTCATTATAGCCTTTTAAATAAAAATATCTAGACGAATCTGGGGTATGTATTTCGTCAATTAATACAATTTTTCCTTGTTTCGTTTTACCAAACTCATATTTCGTGTCTACTAGTATTAAACCTCTTTCTTTAGCAATTTCACTTCCTTTATCAAACAATTTTTTAGTATAACTTTCTAAAACTTCATAATCTTTCTTTGAAACAATATTTCTTGTTATAATTTCTTCTTTACTAATATCTTCGTCATGATTACCAAATTCAGCTTTTGTAGCAGGGGTAATAATTGGGGTTGGAAACTTGTCATTTTCTATCATTTCTTCTGGCATTTTTACTCCACATAGTAATCTTTTACCTTTTTTATATTCTCTTGCGGCATGACCAGATAAATAACCTCTAATTACCATTTCTACTTTAAATGGTTCACATAAATAACCTATTGATACATTTGGATCAGGAGATGAAATCAACCAGTTGGGAACAATGCCTGAAGTTAAATTCATCATTTGTACAGCAATCTGATTTAAGATTTGTCCTTTGTAGGGTATACCTTTAGGCATTACTACATCAAATGCAGAAACTCTGTCTGATGCAACCATTACTACCAAATCATTTCTTAAAGTATAAACATCCCTGACTTTACCTTTGTAAACTTTACTTTGATTTGGAAAATTAAAATTAGTCTCAATTATCGAATTATTCATTAACCCTAATTAGTATTTTCAATATTTTTGTATGCATCAATTATTTTTTTAACTAGAATATTCCTTATAATATCTCCATCATTTAAACGTACAATTTCAATACCATCTGTTTCTT
>JAAZXZ010000141.1 GCA_014239895.1 Flavobacteriaceae bacterium | reverse complement strand
ATCTCCATTTCCCACTACTAAATTTGGATGTTGTAAATCATATTGTAGATTATCAAATGAGTCTACATTTAGATAGCCTGTACGGCTTCCAAACATATCAGTGATCTCGGCAAAATTATCTGAAATTAATTTCCTGTAATTCAATGATGAGCTAAAAGAAATATTTTCATTAAACTCATTTGTATATATTGAATTTATGGTAATTTGTGTATCATCACTTCTGTCTTCATATAGAACATAAGCTGCGTTTACATTGGCAATGTTGTTTGTAAGATTTGCATCATATATTCTATTCCAATCTATTTGACCATTATTAACAAAATTTTCTTGTGCTAAATAAGCTCCTTCATAGTCTGGCCCATCATTATCGGCTAAAAAATAACTAGGTAGTCCTTGATAATATGCAGGACTTGGGTTAGCGCCACCTCCATAATCTAAGCGACTATTTCCCAATTCTCCAACCTGAAAACCAAGATTAGTTTGAAGTGATGAAGTCGCGTCAATTGTCCAATAATGATTAAAAATAACAATAGGTTCTACAACTCTTTTTACACGAGAGTTTCTTTTTTCTCCATCATGCCATCCCCAATATTCATTATATCTTGTATCCTGCAAATCATAAACTTCCTGAGTATTTGGAGATGATTTTCCTCTTCTATTAGGAGCGTATACTGCTGCAAGATTAAAACTATGCTTATTATTTAATATTTTTTCTACAGAAACAAATAATGAATTTGAGTCATAAAATGATGCATCTTGATATCCCTCATTTCCCCATCTTCTTCCCATTGAAATAGAATACGCCCATCCTTTATCATTCAAACCAGATGAGTATGTTGCCATCAATCTATTTGTATAGCTCCTATTTGAAGAAGAATACGTAATTCTGCCTCCTTGAGAATATTCTGATGCTCTGATATTTATATTACTAGAACCTAAAATACCTCCAAAATTATATATAGAAGCACTTATGCCGTTAGAAAGTTCTTGATTTCTTAAGACATCATTTAAACCTCCCCAATTACTCCATTGAGGCCTTCCATTATACATCTTGTTCATATTAATTCCATTAATTAGAACATTAGCATTATCTGAATCTAATCCCCTAACCTTAAAAAATGAAGGGCTAAACTCATAAGCTGCCGTTCTATAAAATACATCCATAGAAGAATTTAATAGTCCTGAAATATTATCAGATGCCGAAGTATCATCATTTAATTCATCATCGCTTAATGAAATACTAAATAGATCTTCTATAAGTTTGTCTGAAGTATCAGTATTTGTAGAATCAACAGATATTTCTATGTCAAGATAAGGAGTGTATGGATCGGATTGAGAAAATGAATTAATTGAATAAAGAAAAAAAGAAAGGTAAATAATCAAGTATTTATTCATTATATAAATTTTTATTTATAAGCTATTAATTTTATCCCTAAATTTAAAGCTTTATTTATTATAATTTTTATTCATACATCAATTTTTTAAAGATAAAATGAGAAAGTACATATTAGGACTTTTATTAGCAATTATATCGCTCAATACAGTTGCTCAAGAAAAAAGAAATTTCAAGATTCATACTATTGCATTCTACAATGTTGAAAATCTTTTTGATACAATAAACGATATCAATAAAAACGATGAGGCAAGTCCAATAATGGAGATAAAATTTAACAGGTCAGAAATATATAAGAAAAAAGTTAAAAATATGGCTAGCGTTATTGAAGATATTGGGAGTGATCTAGTAAACAAATCCCCATCAATAGTTGGATTATCTGAAGTAGAAAATAGAAATGTAATTGAAGATCTATTAAATACTAAACATTTATTAAATAAAAATTATGACATAGTTCATTATGACTCCCCAGATGAAAGAGGCATTGATGTAGGGCTTATTTATAATAAAGATGTATTCAAGGTTAATTCTACTAAATCACATGAGTTAATAATATATGATAACAACTCATCAAAAAGAAATTATACAAGAGATCAGCTAGTTGTCAGTGGTTTATTAGATAATGAATTAATACATATTATTGTAAACCATTGGCCTTCTAGATCTGGAGGTGAAGAAAGAAGTAGAGCGGGAAGAATGGCGGCAGCAGAGTTAAACAAAAAGATTATTGATTCACTTCAGAGCAAATATAAAAATGCGAAAATTATTACTATGGGTGACTTCAATGACGACCCTCATGATGATAGTATGAAAAAGATATTAAATGCAAAAAAACATATTGAAGATGTTAAAACAAATGGCATATATAATCCAATGGAAGTAATTCTATCGGATCAAGGAATTGGGTCTAATGCATATAGAGATGTATGGCAGTTATTTGACCAAATACTAGTTACTGAGCCTTTTCTAAATAAAAAATATGACAGCTATCAATTCTATAAAGCTGGGATTTTTAATAAATCTTATCTTATTAATAAAGCTGGAAGATATAAGGGCTATCCCTTTAGGAGTTTTTCTTGGGGAAGTTTTACAGGGGGATAT
>JAAZXZ010000139.1 GCA_014239895.1 Flavobacteriaceae bacterium | reverse complement strand
TATAAAAAAACAAGAGATAAAAATGGAAAAAGGAAGATTCTTGTTCTAGATTTTGAATCAATGGAATATAGAAAAATGAATAAAACAAAATTTGATATTGTTGGCAAGGCTAAAAAAATAGAAAATACAATAGATAGGTTTAAAGTTTTAATTAATGGAGATGATAAAGTAAGTGAATTTTATAGAAAAACATTAGCTGGAATGTTTTCATATGCTCAAAATAGAATTCCAGAAATATCAGATGATATATACAGTATTGATGATGCTGTAAAAGCAGGTTTTGGTTGGGAAAACGGTCCATTTGAAGTATGGGACGCAATTGGAATCGAAGAAGGCATTAAACTTATGGAATCATATGGTAAAAAACCTGCAAAATGGATAGAAGAATTAGTGATTTCAGATACTAAAAGCTTCTACTCTATTAATAATGGGTTCACTTATTATTATGATATATCTGAAAAGAAACATCTGATTAAGCCTGGTCAAGAATCATTTATAATTCTAGATAATATTAGAAAAACTAATCTTGTTTGGGAGAATGAAGAATTTGTTGTAGAAGATTTAGGTGATGGTATTCTAAATGCTGAATTTAGGTCTAAAATGAATTCAATAGGAGAAAATGTTCTATTAGGTCTAGATAAAGCAATTGATATAGCTGAGGAGAATTTTCAAGGACTTGTTGTTGGAAATCAAGCTCCTTATTTTTCTGCTGGTGCAAATCTATCAATGATACTTATGGCTGCAGCAGAACAAGAATATGATCAAATAAATTCTACTATCAAAAAATTTCAAGACATAGTGATGCGCTTACGCTACTGTAATATTCCCACAATTGCATCAGTTCAGGGAATGACACTTGCAGGTGGATGTGAAGTCGCAATGCACTGTGATAAAATAGTTGCAAATGCTGAAACCTATACAGGTCTAGTAGAAGTTGGTGTTGGAATAATTCCTGCTGGTGGAGGAACAAAAGAAATGACATTAAGAGCTTCTAATAAGTATAATAAAAATGATGTAGAATTAAATATTCTCCAGGAGAATTTTCTGACAATTGGAATGGCTAAAGTATCTACATCTGCATATGAGGCTTATGACCTAGGAATATTAATTAAGGGTAAGGATATAATTGCAATGAATAATAAAAGTCAAATTGCAATAGCAAAAAGTCATGCAAAAATTATGGCTGAAACAGGATATATACCCCCTTTAAGAGAAAGAAACATAAAAGTACTTGGGAAGCAAGCATTAGGAATGTTTCTTGTTGGAACCCATTCAATGAAATCGGCAAATTATATAAGTGAATTTGATAAAAAAATTGCTAATAAATTAGCGTATGTTATGTCAGGAGGGGATTTATCAGAATCTACAATGGTATCTGAACAATATCTCTTAGAACTTGAAAGAGAAGCATTTCTTAGTCTATGTGGAGAAAGAAAAACATTAGAAAGAATTCAACATATGTTAACTAAAGGTAAACCTTTAAGAAATTGATAAGAATATGAATACAGCATACATTATTTCAGCGTACAGAACTGCAGTTGGTAAAGCACCCAGAGGACTTCTTAGATTTAAGAGGCCAGATGAATTAGCTGCCGAGACCATTGAATATATGGTAAATAAAATTCCTACTCTTGATAAATCTAGGATTGATGATGTAATTGTTGGTAATGCAACCCCTGAAGCAGAACAAGGATTAAATATTGCTAGATTGATCTCATTAATGGGTTTAAAAACAGATGACGTCGCAGGAGTTACAGTAAATAGATACTGTGCTTCCGGTCTTGAAACTATAGCAATGGCAACAGCTAAGATTCAATCGGGGATGTCAAACTGTATTATAGCAGGTGGTGTTGAGAGTATGAGTATAATACCAATGGGAGGATACAAACCTATTCCAGATTATAAAATAGTAAGTCAAGGAAAAGAAGATTATTATTGGGGAATGGGGTTAACTGCAGAAGCAGTTGCTAAGCAATATAAGATATCTAGGGAAGATCAAGATGAATTTTCTTATAATTCTCACATGAAAGCATTAAAGGCTCAAAAAGAAGGAAAATTTGATGATCAGATTGTGCCAATTGATATTAACCATACATATGTTGACGAGAATAACAAAAGGGCTACAAACAAGTATACTGTTACAAAAGATGAAGGCCCTAGAGAAGGAACCAATACTGATGTTCTTAATAAATTAAGGCCTGTTTTTTCAAATAAAGGTAGTGTGACTGCTGGAAATTCTTCTCAAATGAGTGATGGGGCTGCATTTACCCTTATCATGAGTGAAGCTATGGTAAATGAACTTAATTTGAAACCTATTGCAAGAATGGTTAATTATGCTGTAGCTGGAGTAGAACCACGAATTATGGGGATAGGACCTGTAAAAGCTGTACCCAAAGTATTAAAACAATCTGGATTGAATCTAAATGATATATCTCTTATAGAATTAAATGAAGCATTTGCTTGTCAGTCATTAGCTGTAATTAATGAATTAGATTTAGATAAAGAAATAATTAACGTAAATGGTGGAGCAATTTCATTAGGTCATCCATTAGGATGCACAGGAGCAAAATTAAGTGTACAGCTGTTTGATGAAATGAGAAAAAGAAGTCTAAACAATAAGTACGGTCTAGTAACTATGTGTGTTGGGACAGGACAGGGTGCTGCTGGAATTTTTGAATTTATAAAATAATAATTATGGGAGAAAGTAAAAATATAACAAAGGGTGGAGAATTTATCATTAGAGAACCTAACTATGAACTTATATTCACTCCTGAGGATTTCTCTGAAGAACAAAAAATGATGAGAGATTCTGTGATAGAATTTAATGAAAGAGAAGTAATAGCTAAGAAAAGCCGATTTGAAGCAAAAGATTTTAAACTAACTGAAGAAGTTATGAAAAAAGCTGGTGAAATGGGATTTTTAGGTGTTAGTGTCCCAGAAGAATATGGAGGTTTAGGAATGGATTTTGTTTCTACAATGATTGTTTGTGAATATATGTCAAGTGGGAGTGGCTCAATTAGTACTGCATTTGGCGCACATACAGGAATTGGAACTATGCCTATATTATTTTATGGAACTGAAGAACAAAAGAAAAAATACTTACCAAAACTCTCTTCTGGTGAATGGTTTGGTGCATATTGTCTGACTGAACCTAGTGCTGGAAGTGATGCTAACTCAGGTAAAACAACTGCAGAACTAACACCTGATAAAAAGTATTATAAAATTAATGGACAAAAAATGTGGATCTCAAATGCAGGTTTTGCAAAATTGTTTATCGTCTTTGCAAGAATAGAAAATGATAAAAATATAACTGCATTTATTGTTGAAAAAGAGGAAAGTAATGGAATGGTTTTAGGAGAAGAAGAAGAAAAACTTGGAATAAGGGCCTCTTCTACTAGACAAGTTTTTTTTAATGATACAACTATACCTGTTGAAAATATGTTAGGTAAAAGAGGTGAAGGATTTAAAATAGCTGTAAATTCTTTAAATGTAGGTAGAATTAAACTCGGAGCTGCATGTATTGATTCAGAAAGAAGAACTACAACAATAGCTGTTCAGTATGCAAATACTAGAAAACAATTTAATACCAGAATATCAGATTTTGGTGCAATTAAATATAAGATTGCTGAAATGGCAACGAATACATACGTTAATGAATCTGCTTGTTATAGAGCTGCAAAAGATATTGAAGAGCGAATAAATAGTTTAATTGCAAATAATCATTCAAAACTAGAAGCTGAATTAAAAGCACTAGAAGAATTTGCTATTGAATGTTCAATAATTAAAGTAGCAACATCTGAAGATATGCAAATATGTTCTGACGAAGGAATACAAATATTTGGAGGAATGGGATTCTCTGAAGAAACTCCTATGGAGGGAGCATGGAGGGACGCAAGAATAGCAAGAATCTATGAGGGAACTAATGAAATTAATAGATTGCTCAGTGTCGGAATGCTTCTTAAAAAAGCAATGAAAAAGAATATTGACCTTACAACCCCTACTAAAGAAGTATTTAAAGAACTTATTGGAATACCATTATTCTCATTTAAATCAAAAGATAATTCAAAACTTTTTTCAGAAGAAAAATTGTTATTGAAAAATCTGAAAAAACTCTTTTTGATGATAAATGGATTTGCAGTTGAAAAATTTGGTAAAGATTTAGATAAACATCAACAAACAATCATGGCATTAGCAGATATATTAATAGAAATATATATGGCTGAATCAGCCTTATTAAGAACTGAAAAAAATGCTGTTAGATTTGGAGAAAAAGAGTTTAAAATTCAAATGGATATGTCTAAATTATATCTATACAATGCTATAGATATTGCATCAAAAGTTTCAAAACAAATTATAGTATCTATTTCTAGAGGAAAAAAACAAAAAATGTTATTAAAAGGATTAAACAAATTTACTAAATATGAAAACTACCCAAATGTGATTGAAATAAGAAATAATATTGCAGAAAAAGTTAAAAATGAAAACAAATACTGTTTTTAATATCAGCTATAATAAAATTATTGCCATTGCCTTTTAGTATTCAATTCTTGCTGTATTTTTAATTCTTCTTCTGATAAAACTTTTAAAAATGAAGGGTGCTGTTCTATGGCAAACTCTATTTTCTTTATTATCTCTTCATTAGATTCGTTTTCATAATCAATTTTCAATGGTTTTTTGATCTCGATAGATTGAAGTATATTCTTCTTCTTTATTCTAATTCCCTTTTTATCAAATGATCTTCTAAATCCATCTATAACAACAGGAACAACAACTGGCTTATATTGTTTAATTAAAAATGCTGTTCCTTTTCTTATAGGT
>JAAZXZ010000082.1 GCA_014239895.1 Flavobacteriaceae bacterium | reverse complement strand
TATCTTAGCCTGACTTTTTGAAAGCTCTATCTTTTGATTACTATCTAAGATCTTTTTAATCAGTATTAAATCTATATTCTCTGAACCAATTTTATATATATTCACTGTATACTTTTTTATAAAAATAACAATGTATTTTTATTTAATTAAATTTGCAGGACATTAAAAATATAATAAAGATGAATAATAAACTTCTTATCCCTATAATCACCGCTCTTATTGTATGTGTTTTTTCATGTAATAATAACTCTGATGTTATAATTTCTGGAACTATTAGTAATCAAGTAAATGATTCAATAGTTATTTCTGGCCCTAATGTCAAAAAAACTATAAGACTTAATGAAAATGGCAAGTTCTTAGACACAATAAATATTTCTACAAACATCTACACGTTAATTCATGGAAGAGAGAGAACTAGCATGTTCTTAAAACCAGGATATTCATTGTCCATTTCAATAGATAATAAAGAATTTGATGAATCCTTAACATATTCTGGAGAAGGTTCCTCTAATAATAACTATTTAGCCGCAAAAACACTTAATTCATCTCTTAACCCTACAGATTATAAAACAATGTATTCAATGGATGAAGATAATTTTATTAAGCATATTAATGAAACTAAAACTAGTGAGCTAGCTTTTTTAAATTCTTTTGAAAATAATAATACAACTCTTGATAATGAATTAAAATCTATTGAACTAAAAGAGATAGATTACAAATACTTAGTATCAATACAACGATATCCTGTTTATTATAAATTTTATGGAAAAAAGGATCCTAAGACTAGTGATAACTTTATGAAGCCTTTGGAAGATCTAAACTTTATAAATAATAATGATTACCAAGTGTCTCAATCGTATAAATCTCTTGTTCTCTCACATTTTTTAAATCAGGAAAGCATAGATAATAATACTAACGATCACTTTAAAGAATTAATTGAAAGCAATGCAACTGACATAAAGAAAGATGTTGTTTTTCAAGGAAAATATAGCTTAAGAGCCTCATCTGACAATAATGAAGTGCTTTATAATGCTTTAACTGCTCTATCTAACGATTCTACACAAATATCAGAGTTGACAGATTTATACAACAAACTTTCTATCATAAAGGAAGGAATGAAATCTCCTGAGTTTTTTGATTATGAAAACTATAAAGGTGGAACTACTTCCTTATCTGATTTAAGAGGTAAATATCTATATATTGATGTATGGGCTACCTGGTGTGGACCATGTATTGCAGAAATTCCTGCTTCAAAAAAAATGGAGAAACTTTATCGTGACAAAAACATAGAATTTGTATACATCTCTATTGATGTTAGGGATCGACCTGTTTATAATTATGATAAATGGAGACAGATGATAGAAGAAAAATCTTTAGGAGGTGTTCAATTATTTGCTGACAATGCTTGGGATTCAAAATTTACTAAAGCATTTGTTATAAATTCAATTCCAAGATACCTATTAATAGGACCTGATGGTAATATTGTCTCTGGTGATGCACCTAGACCTTCTGATCAAAAACTAGTTGAGCTTTTTGATTCCCTAGATATATAGCATATTAATGAAAAAAACAACCTTATTTGATTCTCATGTTAGTCTTGGCGCAAAAATGGTTGATTTTGCAGGATACTTAATGCCTGTTCAATATGAAGGTGTTAGAGCTGAACACTTATCAGTTAAACATAACGTTGGTATATTTGATGTGTCACATATGGGTGAATTCATCATTTATGGTGATGGCTCACTTGAACTACTACAATTCTGTCTTAGTAATGATGTTTCAATACTAAACAATGGTGAAGCCCAATATAATTGTCTTTTAAATGATAATGGAGGAATCGTAGATGATTTAATCTTATATAAGCTTTCTAACGAAAAATATATGCTTGTAGTTAATGCAAGTAACATAAAAAAGGATTGGGACTATTTGTTGTCAAAAAATACATATGGAGCTAATATGGAAAATGTCTCTGATCAATACTCATTATTATCTATTCAAGGACCTAAAACATTACAATCAATTCAAAAATTAACCCCGCATGATCTGTCAACTATATCATATTATAATTTTGTAGTTACAGAATTTGCTGGATTTAATGATATTATTATTTCTAATACTGGATATACTGGCTGTGGAGGATTTGAAATATATTGTAAAAACAGTCAGTTAAAAGAGATTTGGAACAATATTATGTTGGCTGGCAGTAGATATAGTATAAAACCTATAGGATTAGCTGCCAGGGACACTTTAAGGCTAGAAATGGGCTTTTGTTTATATGGAAATGAATTGTCAGACGATATTACCCCTATTGAAGCAGGCTTAGGATGGATAACAAAATTTTCAAAGAAATTTAATGGCTGTAAAATTTTAAAAGAACAAAAGGAAAAGGGAGTTAAGAAAAAACTCATTGGATTTGAGTTAATTGATAAAGGTATTCCTAGAAAGGACTACGAAATATTTAATAATGATAATATAATCATTGGAAGTGTCACTTCTGGAACAATGTCTCCAAGTCTTGGAAAAGCTATTGGATTAGGCTATGTAAATAGTGCTTCTGCAAAAATCAACACAACTATTTATATAAAAATTAGAAATAATTTAATTAAAGCAATGATAATAAAACCTCCTTTTAAATAATATGGGAAGAGCATTTGAATTTAGAAAAGCTAGAAAACTTAAGAGATGGTCAGCAGTGAGTAAAACATTTACTAGACTTGGCAAGGATATTGTAATGGCTGTAAAAGAAAATGGCTCTGATCCCTCTATAAATTCAAAATTAAGAGCAGTAATACAAAATGCAAAAACTGCTAATATGCCTAAAGAAAATATTGAAAGGGCAATTAAACGAGCTAGTGAAAAAAATCAAGAAAACTATAAAGAAATTTTATTTGAAGGATATGCTCCAAATGGGGTTGCTGTTTTAGTTGAAACAGCTACTGATAATAACACTAGAACTGTAGCCAATATAAGAAGCTATTTTAATAAACACGATGGTAGTCTGGGAACTTCTGGATCAGTTAATTTTATGTTTGATCATACATGTAACTTTAGAATTAATAAGAAGGGAATTGATCCAAATGAAATAGAATTAGATTTTATAGATTTTGGTGCTGAAGAAGTATTTATTGATGAAAATACGATTTTAATCTATGCTCCTTTTGAATTTTTTGGTGAAATCCAATTTGAACTTGAAAAAAGAAATATTGAGATAATTTCTTCCGGATTTGATAGAATACCAAATACATTTAAAGAAGTTACTGAAGAACAAAAGATAGAAATTGAAAAATTATTAGAAAAAATTGAAGAGGATGATGATGTTCAAAACGTTTATCATTCAATGAAAGAGTAATATGATAAAAATAACTTTTATTACAAAAGATAATTAGATCTTATAAAAGCTCAACTCTTTTACCTTTCCTTCTACTCCATCAAAAAAACTTTCTATAAAATTAAAATCAGCTTTCATATCATTAGTTGTATAGAATGGGTTAGAAATTAGTATTTCTTTTGATTTAAAATTTAGTGTAAACATAATTATAGGAACATTTGCTTTTTTAGCTATATAATAAAACCCTGTTTTAAATTTTTCAACTCTTTGTCTTGTTCCCTCTGGTGACAATGCAACTCTAAACTCATCTTTTTCAAGAAACATATCAGCAATTTGATCAACCTTGTTTTGTTTTGAAGATCTATCTACAGGTACTCCCCCAAGCATTTTAAGTATTATATTTATTGGGAAGAAAAAAAGTTCCTTTTTAGCTATAAATTTTGACTTAATATTTGTTACAGACCTAGCTAAGACTGCTACATAAAAGTCATGCCAACTGGTATGAGGAGCTATTATTATCACTGCCTTTTTTACAGAATTCTTTGCAAAGTTTCTATTGCCAGAAATCTTCCATCTTAATATCTTGAAAAAAATTAATTTTGAAAAAAACTTCATCATCTATTTATTGTCCCATATTTCTATAGCCTTGCTAAGATCTTCCTTGGTATCAATCCCAATAGATTCAGATAAGGTTTTAGCCATTTTTATTTTAAAACCACTCTCTATAATTCTTAAAGCCTCTATCTTTTCTATCATTTCTAATTTTGTTGGAGATAACTTTGTAAATGACATTAAAGAGTCTTTTCTATATCCATATACCCCAATATGTTTATAAAAAACTTCTTGACTTAAAGTTGTTATACTAGAAATAGGTTTTCTTGAGAAATTGATAGCAAAATTATTGTTATCAACAGCCACCTTAACATTGTTGGGATTATTTATATCCTTCTCATTATTCATTAATTTCATAAGTGATGCATAGTTAATTTCATTTCTAGAATCATTTTTAAATATATTAACCAGTTTTTCTAAGCTGGATTGGTCTATAAATGGCTCATCTCCTTGAATATTAACAATTATATCTGTTTCTAATTTAGCGCAAGCATCCGCTATTCTATCAGTTCCAGAGTTGTAGTCTTTTTCTATTAGGATTGAATTACCATTATTGGATGTAATCTCTTCATGAATTTCATTATCCTGTGTTACAACAATAACTGATGAAAACAAATTAGAAGATAAAACTGCGTCATAAGTTCTAGTAATTATTGGTTTACCACAAAGGTCCATCATTAGTTTCCCATTAAACCTTGATGAGTTAAGTCTTGCAGGTATTAAGGCAGTTATTTTCATCAATTCAAAAATAATGAATTATACTCAGATCAATTAAAAAGATTATGTCAATATTTTTATATAATTGTTTTTTATTGACAATCATTTTTACAAATAAAAAAAAATTGTAGTTTTGCTGGTAATAAAATCCATAATACAAGTTCATGTTGTTAAAAATCTTCTTATTCTTATCAATTCCAATTACAGTAGGTTTAGTAATCTTAGTTAGAACTAAAATTAATGATAATCAGAAAAAGTTCCTACTTTATGGTCTTTGGGTGTTTATTTTAATTTTCTCATATTTAACATATAGTTCAATATCAGATGTTATTCAGTTTGATGAGGTAAAAAATTACAGATATCAGTCTGTAATAAAGAATCTAAAAGATATTAGAGATTCCCAATTAGCACATAGGACAATTCATGGTCATTTTGAAAACAATTGGGATAGTCTTGTTAAATTCGTTGAAAAAGACTCGTTTACTATTACACAACGAAGAGACTCAAGTGTTATAGATAGAGAGCTTACAAAAAGATATGGCGGTGTTAAGACCTATAAAGATATTATTATAGTTGACACATTAGGTTTTGTTTCTGTAAGAGACTCTCTTTTTGATAACGATAGAAGATTTGAAAATATGATGTATGTTCCATTTGCAAAAATAAATGCAACTAAATTTGAGCTTAAAGCAGGTTTCTTAAATCAAAATGGAATTGATATCCCAGTTTTTGAATCAAAAGTTATGAAAAGGGTTATTCTATATGATCAAAACTCTGATTTAATTTTTAAAGAAAATCAAGTGCAATCTGTAGATGGAGTTAATGGCTCATCTCTTAAAATTGGGTCTATGCATGAAGTAAATACAAATGGAAACTGGCCAAAAAACTATACAAAAGAAAACTAGAATAGAGAAAACTTCTAATATAAAATTGTCCATTCATATTAGTTTGAATGGACTTTCTTTTTGTATAATTGATCTAATTTCTAATGAAATTGATTTCCTTAGAACATATTCATTATCTAAAAATACTACTCCTAAAGAATTATTAAAGACTCTGAAAAAAGGTTTTAAAGAGAATAATGAGTTAAGTAATAGCTTCTCATCTGTTAAAATTATTCATTACAATAATCTATCAACTGTAGTTCCAGAGCCCCTTTTTGATAAGAATAATGCTCTGAGTTACTTAAAGTTTAATTCAAAAATTTTGCAAAATGACTATGCTGCATATGATGAAATTTTTAATAATGAGTGTGTAAATGTATATATACCCTATGTTAATATTAACAACTATATATTTAAGATGTTTGATTCTTTTGTATATAACCATTATTCATCAATAATTCTTGAAAAAGTTAAATTGAATGAGAAGAATACAATTACTCCATCCTTATACTTAAATATTAATTCAAATCATATGGAGCTGATATATTTTGTAAAAAATAAATTAATATTTTACAATAGATTTGACTTTAGTACTAAGGAAGATATAATCTACTACCTATTATTTACTATTGATCAGTTAAAACTTAATCCTGAAGAAATTCCTCTAGTTATTACTGGAAATATTTCAGAAGATGATGACAATTATAAGATTATATATGAATATATTAGAAATGTATCGACTTTTAATTCTGAAATTAATCAAGAGAACAAGTTTTACAATAGTTTAAAGTCTGATATTATACTACTTAATAGCTTTTAAATGCGAATTATCTCAGGAGATTATAAGGGGCGAAAAATAATTTTTCCTAAAAACTTGCCAGTGCGTCCTACAACAGATATGGCAAAAGAAAGCATTTTCAATATCCTTAACAATAAATATACATTCAATAAGATCTCTATTCTTGATTTATTTTCTGGATCGGGTAATATTAGTTATGAGTTCTACTCTAGAGGCGTCAAAGATATTTTAGCTGTAGATAATAGTCTGAAATGTGTCAATTTTATTAAAAAAGAATCCAGCAGATTAGGGATGAGTATATCTGTAATAAAAACTGATGTGTTTAAATTTTTTAAAAATAAAGTTAAAGTAGATATAATTTTTGCTGATCCTCCATACTCTATGGATGTAAAAAAATTACATCTGATTATTGAATTAATCCTTAAAAATCAATTTTTAAATGAAAATGGAACTTTTATACTGGAGCATTACAAAAAGATTGATTTCTCAGAACATAAAAATCTAATAGAATCAAGAACATATGGAGACAGTTCTTTTAGCTTCTTTGGAAAATAAAAAAGCGAGTATTATAAATACTCGCTTTTCTTAAATAAGTAGGTCTATAAGCCGAATTCTGTACTTTTTCAAGTCCTTGTCATTTATCTTGATAAATTGTTGCCAATTTATTCTAGCTGCCTACCCTCCAACATTGAGCGTGCTACTCTTATGGCTGGTTTACATGGCATTGCACCTCATAGAGTTTACCTGATTTCACTACAGCATTACCTGTACATACTTTCTGTTGCACTATTCCTAATTTCACAATCGGTGGCAATTAACCACTATGATGCACTATGGTGTTCGGACTTTCCTCTATATAAATATAGCGACAAGGCGACCAACTTACATTGCAAAAATACTGAATTTGTTTAAAACATAATATTTTAATAATTATTAGAAATAAATCTACAATTAAATAGCAATATTTTGTAAATTTATTTTCATGAGTGATTATCTGATTTCTGCAAGAAAATATAGACCAAAATCCTTTAAAGAAGTTATTGGTCAAGAGGTGATTACTTCAACTTTAGAAAATGCTGTAAAAAACAAGCAGTTATCTCAGGCTTTATTGTTTACTGGTCCAAGAGGTGTTGGTAAGACTAGTTGTGCAAGAATTCTTGCAAAAATGATAAATGAAGATAAGATTGTTGGTGGCTCTGATTATTCCTTTAATATTTTCGAACTAGATGCAGCTTCAAATAATGGAGTCGATGGGATTAGAAACTTAACTGATCAAATTAGAATTCCTCCTCAAACAGGAAATTTTAAGGTTTATATTATTGATGAAGTTCATATGCTTTCCTCAAG
>JAAZXZ010000138.1 GCA_014239895.1 Flavobacteriaceae bacterium | reverse complement strand
ATGTTTCAACATTGGAAAATGTAATATTTGTAATGAAAAATGGAATAGTATATAAGAACTAATCTATTTACTCTTAAAACTCATTAGTAAGATAAGTATCATTCCTGTAGTTACTGATAAATCAGCTATATTAAAAATACCTGTTTTAAAAATTCCACCAAGGTCAATAAAAAGGAAATCAGTTACTGATCCATAGAGAATTCTGTCGTAAATATTAGCAATTCCTCCTCCAATAATAAAGCAAAATCCAATTAGTGAAATTTTATCAATTTGTTTATCTCTGTAAACATAAACCATTATACATATTAATACAATTACGGGAAGAATAAGCAAAAAAATTGTTTTTATAAAAGGAGAAAAATCACTTCCCATCCCTAGAAATGCACCACTATTTTCAACATTTGTTAAAATAAAGTAATCTCCTATTAATTTTATCTCGGAATATTGATCAACATTCTGGCGAATTAAAAATTTACTAAGTTGATCCAATAAGATACTTACAGCAATAAGAATAGTAATTGAAATATTTCTGTTTTTACCTATCATAATTAACTTGATAATGAAGATGCCTCTACATTACCATTGATTTTACGTGCTAATCCTTGCAATACTTTCCCTGGCCCCAACTCAATAAAATTCGTTGCACCATCAGTTACCATTTTTTGAATTGACTGTGTCCATTTTACAGGAGATGTTAATTGGGCTATTAAATTTTCTTTTATTTTCATTTGATCAGAAACTGCAAATGATGTTACATTTTGATAAACTGGGCATAAGGGTTTATTAAATGTAGTATTGTTAATGGCATTTTCTAATTCCTGTTTTGCTTCCTCCATTAGAGGAGAATGGAAGGCTCCTCCAACTGGCAATACAAGAGCTCTTCTTGCCCCTTGTTCTTTTAATTTTTCACAAGCTAGATCAATGGCTTTAATTTCACCTGAGATGACTAATTGTCCTGGACAATTATAGTTTGCAGCTACCACGACCCCTTCAGTCTCTTCACATATATTTTCTACCACACTATTCTCTAATTCAAGAACAGCAGCCATTGTTCCAGGATTATTATCACATGCCTTTTGCATAGCTTGAGCTCTTTCAGAAACCAACTTTAATCCGTCTTCAAAACTAAGGGTATTATTTGCTACTAGTGCAGAAAATTCTCCTAGTGAATGGCCTGCTACCATATCAGGCTTAAAATTACTGCCTAGTGTTTTAGCTAAAATCACTGAATGTAAAAAAATCGCGGGTTGAGTCACTTTAGTTTGTCTTAAATCTTCTAGGGATCCACTAAACATTATTTCAGTTATATCAAATTTTAGAATGCTATTAGCCTTTTCAAATAGATCTTTTGCTAAGGAGGAATCATTATATAGATCTAACCCCATTCCAGAATGCTGCGCACCTTGACCAGGAAATATATATGCTTTCATAATAATTAAATATAGTATAAATTATTTTTTTTCATATGTCTCATAAGTAAATGAATGATCATGTTTTTCATCAATATCATGAAAAGTTTTAGATACAAGCCTCCATTTATTTAGATTTAATTCTGGAAAAAAAGTATCTGCTTCAAAAGTATTGTGAACTCTGGTAAGCTCTATTTTGTCTACAAGATTAATCCCAAGTTTATAAATTTGACCACCTCCTATTATATATGGATTAGTATCATTTTTGCTAATTTCTATTGCATCTGAAAAATTATTTACAACAATAACTTCATCGGGAACATTAAGATTTTTTTTATTAGAAACTACTATATGTGTTCTATTTGGGAGTAATTTTGGAAATGTGTCAAATGTTTTTCTGCCCATAATTATATAATGTCCTGATGTTAAACTTTTAAATCTTTGTAGATCATCTGGAAGATCCCAAATAAGTTTATTGTTTTTCCCAATTGCATTGTTTTCAGAAGCGGCAACAATTATAGTAAGACAATTTTCTTTTGATTTCATAATATTATTAAACAGCTACATCTCCTTTTATATGAGGATCTGGATCATAGTTAATTAATTTAAAATCTTCAAAGCTGAAATTAAATATATCAGTAATTTTTGAATTAATCTCTATAGTTGGCAGTTGTTTTGGAGATCTAGTTAACTGTAATTTTACCTGATCAAAATGATTAGTATAAATATGAGCATCTCCAAATGTATGTATAAAGTCGCCAGGAATGTATCCACATACTTGAGCAATCATTAAAGTAAATAGGGAATATGAAGCAATATTAAATGGAACACCTAAAAAAACATCAGCACTTCTTTGATAAAGCTGACATGATAATTTCCCATCATTTACATAAAATTGAAAAAGAGCATGGCATGGAGGCAGAGCTGCTTTCCCTTGGGAAATATTTTCATTAAATGATTTTGAGGTATCAGGTAGAACAGATGGATTCCATGCTGATACAAGCATCCTCCTACTATTAGGATTTTTCTTTAAATTATCAATTAGTTCTTTTATTTGATCAATATTATCCCCATTCCAATTTCGCCATTGAAATCCATAAACAGGTCCTAAATCTCCATTTTCATCAGCCCATTCATTCCATATTCTTACGCCATTTTCGTTTAGATATTTGATGTTAGTATCACCTTTAAGAAACCAAAGCAGTTCATATATAATTGATTTTAAATGCAATTTTTTTGTAGTAAGCATTGGGAATCCTTTACTTAAATCAAACCGCATCTGGTAGCCGAAGACACTTTTTGTGCCAGTGCCAGTTCTATCTTCTTTAAAATCACCCTTTTCTAGAACGTGTTTTACAAGATCTAAATATTGTTTCATAGGAAAATTTTATATCTGATAAAAATAAAAATTGATCTATAAGTGAAACAATAAAAGTGATAAAAGTTATTAACTTTTTACCCAATTATCATCCCTGCAATAGTAGCAGATAATAGTGATGCAATTGTTCCTCCAATTAATGCTTTAAAACCAAATTTAGATAGATTTTTTCTTTGTCCTGGAGCTAATGATCCAATCCCTCCAATTTGTATTCCAATAGAAGCAAAGTTAGCAAATCCACAAAGCATATATGTAGCTATAATTATTGATTTTTGATAGTTTAGATGAATAAGATTAGATGCTTGTTTTAGCTCAGCTAGTTGAATATATCCAATAAATTCACTTGCTACTATTTTTATTCCAAGCAGTTGTCCCATTAATGTTATATCTTCTTTTGCAACACCGATAAGCCACATAAGCGGAGCTAATAAATATCCTAAGACAAGTTCAATAGATAGAGCTTCATAAACAGTATTATTGTTAATCCAATCATTTATTTGAATAAGATTTCCAAATGCGCCTAAAATATAGTTGCCCATTGCAATAAATGCCAGAAAAACAAGAAGCATTGCAGCAATATTTGCTGCTAATTTCAATCCTTCAGTAGTTCCGTTAGAGATAGCATCAAGGAAATTTGCACCAATCTTTTCTTGAGAAATATTAACATTTGTGTCAATTTTTTCTGTTTCAGGGTAGAGTATTTTAGATATTACTATTGCCCCTGGTGCAGCCATAACAGATGCTGTTAAAAGATGTTTAGCATAAAACACTTTTAATTCCGGATCATCTCCGCCTAAAAATCCAATATATGCAGCTAATACTCCACCAGCAACAGTTGCCATACCTCCAATCATAACTAGCAGAATTTCTGATTTAGTCATCTTTTCAAGGTAGGCTTTAATCATCAGCGGTGATTCTGTTTGGCCAAGAAAAATATTACCTGCAACACTCAGACTCTCTGGCCCTGATATACCTAATACTTTTGATAGTAATAAGGCCATCAGTTTAACAACTTTTTGAATTATCCCAAAATAAAACAAAACAGATGTTAGAGCTGCAAAAAATATAACTGTAGGTAAAATTGCAAAAATAAAGACATCGCCAAAATTATCCAGACTAACTAAATCTCCAAATAGAAATTTAGTTCCCTCCATTGTAAACTCTAATATTTTTACAAAGATTTTTCCAGCAAATTCAAATATGGCTTGAACCCATGAAATTTTTAGCACACTAATTGCAAGAATTAATTGTATTAATAATCCAAATGATGTTGCTTTCCAGTTTATTGCTTTCCGGTTATTACTTAAAAGGAATGAAATAAAAATTAAAAAAGCCATTCCAATAATTCCTCTAAACAATGTTTGAATTGTAAAACCTGAGCTTTGTATTATTTCATTTCCATCAATATTTTGTGAAAATGCAGTTGTAGAAAATAAGATAGCTACAATTATTAGTACTATAGATCTAAATTTACCTGTTAGATATTTCATCTCTTATTTTTGCTGCTGTTTCATAATTCTCATTTTGAACAGCAATTTTTAATAATTTCTGGAGTTCATCAATAGTTTTATCTTTAAAATCTTCAGAATTTGCTAATGTTGTCTCTTCAGAGAATAATTCTTTAAACAAAATTTTGTCTTCTTCATCATATTCTTCAATTTCAATTATGATTCCAGCTTTTTCCAGTATATTTTCATAAGTAAAAATTGGAGCATCAAATCTTGTTGCTAGAGCTATTGCATCACTAGTTCGGGAATCAATTATTTCTTCAATCCCATCTCTATCACAAATTATACTAGAGTAAAAAACTCCATCAACCAATTTATGTATTATCACTTGTTTGACAATTATGTCGAATCTTTCACAGAAACTTTTGAATAAATCATGAGTTAACGGCCTAGGAGGTTTAATATCTTTTTCAATAGCAATAGCAATAGATTGGGCCTCATATGTTCCTATTACAATTGGAAGTTTTCTTTCTCCATCCAGCTCACTTAGAATTAGGGCATAAGCTCCATTTTGAGTTTGACTATATGAAATACCATTTATTAAAAGTCTAATTAGATCCATTTAATGAATTACTAGGATTATTAACAAATGTAATATTTTTAATCAAATAGAAAAATGCTTATTCATTTTCAGACTTGAAAGTTTTTAAACCTTCAATTAATTTTGGAACAACTTCAAAGGCATCACCCACTATCCCATAGTCAGCTGCTTTAAAAAATGGAGCGTCAGGGTCATTATTTATAACTACCTTGACTTTTGAAGAATTTATTCCAGCTAAATGTTGAATTGCACCTGATATTCCTATAGCAATGTATAAATTTGAAGAAACTAATTTTCCGGTTTGACCAACGTGCTCACTATGAGGTCTCCATCCTAAATCTGATACAGGCTTAGAGCATGCAGTTGCTGCTCCCAATATATCTGCTAACTCTTCAATCATCCCCCAGTTTTCAGGACCTTTCAGTCCTCTTCCTCCAGAAACTACTATTTCAGCATCTGCAATAGTTACCTTATTAGATGCTTTTTCAGTAGATTTTACATTAACTTCAGAAGATGCTAAAGTAACTTCAAATGTTTCTATTTGGGCACTGGTTTTATTTTCAATAACTCCATGCGAATTTTTTGATAGAGCTAGTAGTCTGTTTTTGCTATTTATTTTAGCATATTCAAATGCTTTGTTTGTAAACGAATTTCTTTTTACTGTAAGTGGATCAAATTCTTTAGGAATTTCAATGACATTAGTAATATATCCTGCATTTATTTTTACTGATAAAAGTGATCCAAGATATTTAGCATTTGAACTTGAGCTTAGTATTGCTAGATTTGAACTTTCCTTTTCAAAGGCTTGCTTTATTATATCAGCATATATTGCAGCATTAAAATTTTTCAGACTGTTATTAGAGATATGTAAAACTTTATCAACCCCATAATTTCCTAATTCGCTTGGATCATCTGCATTAATTGAAACTGCTGTTACTGAAGTATTTAATTTATTAGCAGTTACTCTAGCATAAGAAGCAATTTCAAATGAATCTTTCTTATATTTTCCATTTTCTGACTCTGCGTATATTAATATCCCCATTTTATATTGCTTTAGCTTCGTTATGAAGAAGATTTATTAGTTCATCAACATTATCAGATGATACCAATGTTACTTCGCCTTTTGGTTTGGGTTTTTCAAAATTAATTGTACACGTAGAATTATCTTCATCAATTGCATCAACTACTTGAAGTTCTTTTCTTCTAGCCATCATAATACCTCTCATATTAGGAATTCTAAGATCACTCTCTTCAACCAATCCCTTTTGTCCAGCAATAACAATTGGAAGCTTTGATTCGATAATTTGTTTTCCTCCCTCAATTTCTCTAGCTGCTGTAATACTGTCATTATTAATTTCTAGACTAATGCATTTATCAACAAAATTATAGTCTGTTAGACCTGCAATCATTCCAGGGACCATTCCTCCATTATAGTCAATAGATTCTCTTCCTCCAATTATTAAGTCATAACTTTCAGAAGAGACTATATGTGCAATTTGCTTTGCTACATTAAGTCCATTTTTTGGATCAGAATTAATTCTAATCGCTTTATCTGCTCCAATTGCAAGTGCTTTTCTTAATGTAGGCTCAGTATCTGCAAGCCCTACATTAATTACATCTACAGAAGCTCCTAGTTTTTCTTTAAACCACATAGCCCTTGTTAATCCAAATTCATCATTTGGATTAATTACAAACTGAATGCCATTTTTATCAAATTTTGAATTATTTTCTATGAAATTTATTTTTGATGTGGTATCAGGAACATGGCTTATACACACTAATATTTTCATTAGATTTAAGGGATAAAATTTGGTAGACAAAAATACATAATTTAACTTAAAATAATTATTATCAAACAAATATTTTTTGCTTTACTATTTTAATTAATATTGTAGGTTTATTACTTTTGTTCAAAATTTTAATTTAATGAGATTGATTCAATTTAGAGAAGCTGTGTGTGAGGCTATGTGTGAGGAAATGAGACGAGACGAAAACGTCTACTTAATGGGGGAGGAAGTAGCGGAATATAATGGAGCATATAAAGCATCTAAAGGAATGCTTGAAGAATTTGGGAATAAGCGAGTTATAGACACTCCTATTTCAGAATTAGGATTTTCAGGTATTGCTATAGGTTCTACTATGAGCGGCAATCGACCAATAGTTGAGTATATGACATTTAATTTTTCACTTGTTGGGATAGATCAAATTATCAATAATGCAGCAAAAATTAGACAAATGTCTGGAGGACAATTTAATTGTCCGATTGTCTTTAGAGGACCAACAGCATCTGCAGGACAATTGGGTGCAACACATTCACAAGCTTTTGAAAGTTGGTACGCAAATACCCCTGGATTAAAAGTAGTTGTACCATCCAATCCTTATGATGCTAAAGGACTATTAAAGTCTGCAATTAGAGATGATGACCCTGTAATATTTATGGAAAGTGAGCAAATGTATGGAGATAAGGGCGAGGTTCCTGAAGGAGAATATACTTTACCAATAGGAGTGGCAGAAGTGAAAAGAGAAGGAAAAGATGTTACTATTGTCTCATTTGGAAAAATTATTAAAGAAGCTTACAAGGCTGCTGATGAATTAGCTAAGGAAGATATTTTTTGTGAAATTATTGATCTAAGAACTGTAAGACCAATGGATCACAAAACAATAATTGAATCAGTGAGAAAAACCAATAGACTTGTAATTCTAGAAGAGGCATGGCCTTTTGGTAATGTATCAACAGAGATTACATATCAAGTACAGTCTCAGGCTTTTGACTATTTAGACGCACCTATTGAAAAAATTAATACGGCTGACACACCAGCTCCATACTCACCAGTATTGCTAAAAGAATGGTTGCCAAATAGTAATGATGTGATTAAAGCAGTACATAAGGTATTATATAAATAAAATATCTGAGTATTTTTTAATTAAACCTATTTCATTATTTTTGCCAACTAAATAAAAATATACAAATATGGATGCAATGATAATTTATATGCCAATTGCTATGGCATTTTTAGGTTTAATCTATGTCTTTATTAAAAGATCATGGGTTATGAAACAAGATGCTGGTGATGGCAAGATGAAAGAAATTTCTGATCATATACATGAAGGAGCATTAGCTTTTTTAAATGCCGAATATAAATTATTATCAATTTTTGTTGTTGTTGTCAGTTTAGTTTTAGCAGGAATTTCATTTGTTGTTCCTACTTCTCATATATTAATAGTTGTAGCTTTTATTTTTGGTGCTTTTTTCTCAGCACTTGCTGGAAATATGGGAATGAAAATTGCTACAAAGACAAATGTAAGAACAACTCAAGCTGCAAAGACAAGCCTGCCAGATGCATTAAATATTTCATTTGCAGGAGGAACTGTAATGGGATTAGGAGTGGCTGGTTTAGCTGTACTTGGATTGACGACATTCTTTATAATATTTTTTAATTTTTTCATGAGCGGATCATGGACTTCTGTTGAAGATATGACTATTGTCCTTGAAACATTAGCAGGATTTTCTCTAGGTGCAGAATCAATAGCTTTATTTGCTAGAGTAGGTGGAGGAATATATACAAAGGCAGCTGATGTTGGTGCTGATTTAGTTGGAAAGGTTGAAGCAGGAATTCCTGAAGATGATCCTAGAAATCCAGCTACAATTGCAGACAATGTAGGTGATAATGTAGGTGATGTAGCAGGTATGGGTGCAGATTTATTTGGATCGTATGTTGCAACAGTATTGGCAGCAATGGTACTTGGAAATTATGTTATTAAGGATATGGGTGGATCTATCGATGATGCCTTTGGAGGTATTGGTCCAATTCTGTTGCCAATGGCAATTGCAGGTTTGGGCATTATTATATCTCTTATTGGAACTATGGTTGTAAAAATAAACTCCAATGATGCTAAGGAAGATGAAGTAATGAGAGCTTTAAATAAAGGTAATTGGCTTTCAATAGCGTTAGTTGCAATTACATGTTATTTCCTTGTAAACTATATGTTACCCGAAACTATAACAATGGAATTTTTTGGAGAGGGGACTAGAGATATTTCATCTATGAATGTTTTCTATGCAACTCTTACAGGACTTGTAGTAGGCTGGCTAATATCTTCTATTACTGAATATTACACAGGACTGGGGAAAAAACCAGTTCTTGAAATTGTTCAAAAATCTAGTACTGGAGCAGGAACTAATATTATTGCTGGTTTAGCTACAGGGATGATGTCTACATTTGGATCTGTACTATTATTTGCAGCAGCAATTTGGACTGCATATGCTTTTGCAGGATTTTATGGAGTTGCTTTATCAGCATCTGCTATGATGGCAACTACTGGAATGCAATTAGCAATAGATGCCTTTGGTCCCATTTCTGATAATGCAGGCGGTATTGCAGAAATGAGCGAACAAGATCCAATTGTAAGAGAAAGGACTGATATATTAGATTCAGTTGGTAATACCACTGCAGCTACTGGAAAAGGATTTGCTATCGCTTCTGCAGCATTAACATCCTTAGCTCTTTTTGCAGCTTATGTAACTTTTACTGGAATTGATGGAATTAATATTTTCAAGGCACCAGTTTTAGCTATGTTATTTGTTGGGGGGATGATTCCTGTTGTCTTTTCAGCATTAGCAATGAATGCTGTAGGTAAAGCAGCAATGGAAATGGTGTATGAAGTTAGAAGACAGTTTAAAGAGAT
>JAAZXZ010000112.1 GCA_014239895.1 Flavobacteriaceae bacterium | reverse complement strand
CATTCATTTTTTAAATTATAAATGACAATATAATAAATTAATTACTATGCACGCATTGTATAGTGCAAATTAATTTTTAATTATTTTAAAAGTTTTAATTCTTTTTTCATTATTGAGTTTAAGTAAGAAAACTCCACGAGGCAATAAAGATAAGTTGATTGTAGTATTACCGCTATTACCGATGGTTCTATAGATCTGTTTGCCAAGTATATTATAAATTGAAATATTATAATTAATTAGATTTGTATTTATATAGAATCTGTCAGTAACTGGATTAGGATATACACTTATATTATTTAACTCAATACTGCTTAAATCTAAATTATTACTAAGAACGTTTACTTTTAGATCATCAAAATAAAACCCATCTCTTCTTTGGGAATTATCTGAAACTAATTTAAATCTAATTAAAATTTCATTATCTAGATAGTCAGATAAGGATATAGTTTCATTAACCCATGATTCTTGAAGACCATCATATAAAGGCTCATCCGTTGCATTTTCATGATTGTCAGTTCCAATTTTAGTGTATTTACCACACTGGGGAGTCCAGTTTTGACCATTATCCACTGAAATTTCTACTTGAACATAGTCATAACCACTTTCCGTATGCCATTTTGTATTAAAGCTTAATTCTGCATATGAAGCATCTGATAGATTTATTGAATTTGACAATTCAATTACAGAATATTCATTATTACTGTAATTCCCATTTGGAGAATCTGTTATTGATGTGTCTGGAGAGGTATAGTCTTCAGATGTTATATTCCATGAATTAGATTCCCAATAGTCTTGAATCATACTACTTTCATCTTCAAAAACAATTGTTGGGTTACCATAAATTTTATTTATAAGATATTCTTTATTAAAGAATCCATTATTGAGAACCAACTTATAGGAAACTTGATCTCCATCTTGAATTTCGCTACTTAATTCAATTGTAAAATCATCTTCGATGGTTCCTCCTAGGTTCATTTGATTATGATTGTTGGTATTTGTTCCAGATGTAATATTATCAGATATAGGTGTAAATGAAACTTCAAAATCTCCTTGGCCACCTATTCCAAGCCTTTGGATTTCATAACTAGTTGAATAGGACGAAGAGCTAATAAAATTTGATGTTGTTATATCTTTTAGGGTGGCATAGTTATTTACCATTTGAGCTGCTGTTAAATTAAGATACATCATCTCTTTACAAAGATCTTCAATAGTAGCTGCTGCAGGCCAAAAGGAAGATCCAATTTCGGGGGTCATAGCAAATATTTTGTTTCTTGTTCCACCTAGTTCTGTTTCTAACATTCCATACATAAAATCGTCACTATCACCAGCAGCTGGATAAAGATCTGCGCTAATAATGTTATCATATCCATTTTCTTTAACGAGTTCTTCAGAAATAAATTCAAAAACATCATTGTCTTCAGTATATTGATTATAGTCATATCCATAAGGATAGAGTAGAAGATTGCTATGAGTATGATTATTTAAAGCAATGACAAAATCATGATTTTCTACAAAATATCTTATAGCTTTATTTTCAGATTCTGAAAAAGGCCCATCACCAGCGTAAGTGCTTCCATTTTGATTACCAGATGTACCTGATGTATTCCAAACTTCATTTCCATTATCATCTATATATGAATAGTTCCTATTATTATCAACACCATGGTTATTATATCTATTTTTTCTCCACATACCACCACCTTCAGGATCATTAGTTTCATTATAGATGTAGCCGTCAGGATTTACACAAGGAACAAAATATAATTCTGTGCTATCCAGTATTTCCTTAATCACATCATCCTGATCGTAGTTTTCAAGAAGATACCACATGTAGAAAATTAATTGCTGTAATGATCCAGGTTCTCTTGCATGATGTATTGCAGTATATAGAATTTGAGGCTCATTTTCGTTGTCATTTGGATTATCTGAAATTTTAATCCACTGAAGGAACCTTCCTTCATATGTTTCATGCATATGCGGGCTTTCATCTGTATTAGGATCTTTAATATCTAATCTCGCAGAAATAAGATTGGGATATAATTGATGCATCTGGTCTAATTCATCTAACATTTCACTATAAGTATAGAAACCTCCAAAATCATTACCATCTTTGATTTCAAAATTTACAGGAGTTTCATAATTGTTTGAGTTTGACTGATTACATGTAATATTTTTAGAATTTGATTTAGACACATAATCTTTGTGATCTGGATTATTTATATTCTTATAATAAGAGCCTACATCATAAATTATAATACGATAATCAATGTTAAAATTTTCTATTATTTGTATTTCAGATTCAGAGAAATCAGATTCAAAGTAATGATTTCTCTTATGAATTCCATGATCTAATGCAATACCAGAATTTAGTAGTTTTTCAAAATTTTCTGATGAATTGTAATTTATCTTAACTCTATGAAATAATTCATTTTCTTGTGAATTAACAAAGCTAAATTGAAGAACTAAAATTAATAGAAATACTATCCTTTTCATATGATTTTTATCGATTAAAAACATATTATAATCAAAGATTACACCATTATTTTTTTGAATTATAACTTATAATCCAATCTCTAGCATTAATAAAAGCCTGAATCCATGGAGAAACTTTGTCATTTCTTTCTCTTATATAATATGCCCAGTTCCATTGAAAAATAGATCTTTCTATATGTGGCATTGTCACGAGATGTCTTCCATCAGAACTAGACATCATAGCAATATTAAAATCTGAGCCATTAGGATTTGATGGATAGCTTTCATAGGTGTATTTAGCAATTATATTGTATTTATCTTCAGAATAGGGCAGGTTAAATTTCCCCTCACCATGACTTATCCATACACCTAAATTACAATTCTCTAATGATGACATCATTATTGAATTATTTTTTTGAATATTTACAGAGGTAAATCCACTTTCGTGCTTATTTGAATCATTAAAAGTCATTTTTCCATGAATT
>JAAZXZ010000104.1 GCA_014239895.1 Flavobacteriaceae bacterium | reverse complement strand
TTATAATCAAAAACTACCATACCTTTCATACTAGCTCTATTAACTAATAATGACATATAATTTGAAGGACCCATTACTTTAGTTTTATTATTGTATTGAGATATAGCTCCACATATTACTATCCTAGCATTTTTGTTAATTCTAGTTAAAACAGCATCTAAAATTTCTCCTCCAACATTATCAAAATATACATCAATTCCATTAGGGCATTTATCTTTTAATGAAGTGTAAATTTCTTCATTTTTGTAGTCTATTGCATCATCAAACCCTAATTCATCAACAAGAAAGTCACACTTTTCTTTTCCTCCAGCTATTCCAATAACCCTACATCCTTTTATTTTGGCAATTTGCCCTACCAAACTACCTACAGCCCCAGCTGCAGCTGAAACCAAGACTATGTCACCTTCTTTAATTTCACCCTCCTGTAAAATTCCAAAATACGCAGTCATTCCAGGCATTCCTAAATATCCAAGAAATGTAGGGATTGGCATTTCTCCTGGATAAATTTTATTATAATTATCTCCTGAACTTATACAATATTCTTGAGCTCCTCCCCATCCTGAAACAAATTGACCAACCTTGAAATCTTCATTGTTTGATTTAATTATCTCACCAACTGTACCTGCTCTCATTACTTCTCCTAATTGTACAGGGGCTATATAAGAGCGTGCGTCATTCATCCATCCCCTCATAGCTGGATCTAAAGATATATAGTGATTTTGAATTAGGAATTCATTGTCTTGTAAATCTCTTACCTTAGACTTAACATGTTTCCAAATTGATTCATCAGGGGTTCCAATTGGTCTTTTAGTAAAAAGAACTTGCTTATTTATCATATTATTTTTTTTAGACAACAAATATAGTTAAACTTACTATGCACGCATAGTAAGTTTAAAAATTATTTAAAAAAATTAGTTTCCCTTCCAATTTGGTTTTCTTTTTTCTTTAAATGCTTTAATTCCTTCTTTAGCATCATTAGATTTTATTGCCTTATTCAACATTTCTAATAAATATTGATGCTGATTAGGTTTTTTAGTAATGTAACTATATGCTTCCAATCCAAGTCTAATAGCAGTGGGTGAATTTTCTAGTATTTCCTTAATTAAATTAGATAACTCATTATCAATATTATCCTGATTTGAAAGATGTGTTACAAGGCCATATTCTTTTGCTTGCATTGAAGAAATACTATATCCTCTAACACACCAATCTAAAACTTTTCTGGGTTGCATTACTTGAATTAGACTAGCCATGACCTGCATTGGGAAAAGGCCCCTTTTAACTTCTGGTAGACTAAACCTTAAATTTTCATCTGCAATAACATATATACATCCAGCTAATATTAAAAACCCTCCTGCATAAACATTCTTTTCTACAACGCTTATTGTGGGTTTGTTTATAGAATTAAAAAGATCGCCCATCAAAATTTCTTTTTCAGGAACTGGTATTGTAGAATTATGAGGTTCAATATCCCCCATCATAGCTTTAAGATCTGCTCCAGCACAAAATGTATCACCATTTGCTTTAAAGACAACTACCCAAATAGAATTATTGAAATGTGCATAATGCATAGCAAAAGCTATTTCATTGGTCATCTGTGGATGTAATGCATTTTTCTTTTTTGGGCGATTCAAAGTGATTGTAAAAACGCGATCCTCTTCACTTATTTCAATAAAATCAAACCTGTATGATTTTATATTTTGAATATCTTTTTTGTTATAAAAATTCATAGGCAAATTTTACATTCTAAATACTCCAAAAGAACTAGATCCTTTTATTTCATGGCTATAAACAGCTGCTAATGCTAAGGATAAATATTTTCTGGTATCTCTTGGATCAATAACTCCATCATCCCAAACCTCAGATGTAGTATGCCAAACACTCGCCTTTTCATCAGCCTCTTCAGCCATCCTTTTCTTTTCTATTTTAAGTTTTTCTTCATCAATAACTTTATTTAATGAAGATGCTGAATTTCTTTTAACTATTTCCATTACACCAGCTAACTGATCTGATCCCATAACACCAGATTTTGCATTTGGGAATGAAAATAAGAATCTGGGATCAAAAGATCTACCACACATTGCATAGTTTCCTGCACCATATGAATTACCAACCTGTAGACTAATATGTGGAACTGTACTTCCAGCAACAGCATGAATTAATTGAGATCCACTATTAATCATTCCATTTTGTTCATATCTCTTTCCTACCATAAAGCCTGTAGTATTATGAATAAATAGTAAAGGAGTATTAGATTTATTAGCTAATTGTATAAAATGGGTAGCCTTTCTTGCTGACTCAATAAAAATTACTCCATTATTGGCAATAATTCCAATAGGATAACCATTAATTTTTGTCCAACAACAAAACATTGTTCTACCATAATTTTCTTTGAATTCAATAAATTCAGAACTATCAACAAAGCTTTTGACAAGTTCTCTAATATCAAAAGGCTTTTTCAAGTTAGAAGGAATAATCCCTAAAATCTCATCTTCGACAAATTTTGGAGAAGATGCATCGCTCTCATAGTTCTTAGCTACTGGTTGCTTAATTTTTGTAATTAAATTTTTTGTTATTTCTAGAGCATGTTTTTCGTCATTAGCTAAAAAATCTGAAACACCAGAAATACTACTATGCATTTGAGCTCCTCCTAATTCCTCTTCATTAGCATCTTCATTAGTTGCCATCTTTACTAATGGCGGTCCTGCCAAAAAAACTTTAGCTGCATTCTTCTGGAGAATTGAATAATCAGACATGCCAGGAACATATGCACCACCTGCCGTTGCATTACCAAATACTACAGAAATTGATGGAATTCCTTCTTTAGACCTTCTTGACATCTCCATAAAAAACTTACCATAATTATTAAAAACTCTATCTTGATCTGGCAAATTAGCTCCACCACTTTCGACTAGATTTATAGTTAATAATTTATTTTCAGTGGCAATTTGTGATAATCTTAGATTTTTTAAGCTTGTAGCATAGTCAATTGCACCTGCCTTTCTTGTTGCAACATTTGCGTTAATTAAGCAAAGAACATTAGAAACATAACCCAAAACAACTACTGTAGTTCCACCTGCTCCAAATCCGTTTTCATGTTTTAAGCCAGCAAGTGACATCAATTCTATATGAGGTTTATTTTTGTCAAGTAATAAGTCTATTTTTTCTCTAGCAAGTAATTTTTTTCTCTTTCTGGTTCTTTTAATTTTATCTTTATTGCCTTCTAACTTTGACAATTTAAAATAGGAATTAAGTTCTTTCAATAATTTCTTCATAGAAATCTCATTTTCAATAAAATTTGAACTTAAAACATCAATATTTGACTTTTTACCTTTCATTAAATAAAAATTTATTTTAATAGATTATTTATAATATTTTTCATTTGTTAGTAATTTATTTAATATAATGAAATTCCTGGACTTTTCAAGTCAAGAATTTAAAGAATTAATGAGGCACAAAGCCAAATATGAACTTCTAAATCATACATAAAAAATCTATAGAAGTAGAAATTTGAAAATCTATTTATTGACTACGAGATACATATATTTTTGTAGTTTTAAATAAAAAAAGTTACATTCTATATTCATTTTCTATAGAAAAAGGTGTTGAACACACCTAAATTATAAAAACTACACTAAAAAACTAATAATGGAAAGCAATAATAAATTCAAATTCAACTTCTATGAATGGGAAAGAAAATTAAAAGACAAATCTTTTTTAAGGCAACCATTTGGTGATAAATGGGAAGAATATACTTGGGGAGAAACTGGTCAAATGGCCAGAAAATTAGCTACTGGATTAAAAACTCTTGGACTACCTCCTAAAAGTCATATTGGGTTAATGTCTAAAAATTGTAGAGAATGGATTATTGCTGATTTAGCCATATATATGGCAGGATATGTGTCTGTTCCTTTCTTTCCAACATTAAATTCCGAAGAACTAAAAAGTCTCTTACATTTTGGAGATGTAAGCGCCCTTTTTATGGGTAAAGTTAATGCATGGGATGAAATTAAAAATGGTATTCCAGATGATATGCCGTTAATTGCATTTCCACACTATAAGGATTGCTCAGAAATTTCTGTGGGTCATCAATGGTTTGATTTTATTAATAAATTTGAACCTCAACAAGAAGATTTTTACCCAGACCGTAGTGATGTGTGGACAATCATATTTACTTCTGGAACAACTGGTACGCCAAAGGGAGTAGTTCTAGATTATCAAACCAATGAAAATACAGAATGCTTAACAACTCCAGAGCACAATCCATTGAGAGTAGATTTTAATGGAAAAAATTCATTCTTCTCTTATTTACCATTAAATCATATTGCTGAAAGAATTGTAGTGGAATGGACATGTTTTAGATATGGAGGAACCATTTCTTTTACAGAATCTATAGAAACATTTGCTCAAAATCTAGGCTCTGTTCAACCAACCGTTTTCTTTGGAGTTCCAAGAATATATACAAAATTTCAAATGGGTATATTATCCAAATTCCCTCAAGAAAAGTTAAATAAACTCTTAAGTATACCTATAGTTTCTTCTTTACTTAAAATGGTTTTAAAGAAAAAATTAGGATTAAGCAAAGCAAAAGCAATTGTAACTGGAGCTGCGCCAATGCAAGAATCACAAAGAGTATGGTACAGGAGTCTTGGAGTGAAGATAACCAATGGCTATGGAATGACTGAGAATTGTGCAATATGCACTCAACTTCCAGGTGAAATTACTGACAAACCTGGGTCTGTTGGTAAAGCACAACCAGAAGTTCAGATTAAGATAGACTCTGAAACTGGGGAAATACTAATGAGAGGGCCATATGTAATGAAAGGATATTATAATGATCCAGAGACCACAAATAACACTATTAAAAACGGATGGCTGTATACTGGAGATAGAGGTAGAATTGATGATGAAGGCAATCTATACATTACTGGAAGAGTCAAAGACGCATTTAAAACAACTACAGGTGAATTTGTTGAACCTGGGAAAATTGAAGCACTATTTGGAGATGTTACTGAATTTGAACAAATGTGTGTGGTTGGATTTGGAATAGCAGCACCAATTCTTCTTGTTGTTCCTTCTGAAGGAGCTAATTCTATTGATAAAGAAACATTAAAACAGCAGCTTAATAATAAATTAGAATCTGTAAATAAAGATCAAGTAAGTCATAGAAAGGTTTCAACCATTGTGATTATGAAAGAGGCATGGACTCCCGATAATGGACTGTGCACTCCTACACTAAAAATTAAAAGGGTTAAAATAGATGAAAAATTTATGTCTAAATATAGAGAATGGCATGAAAATAGTGAAGTTGTAATATGGGAATAAAATTTAAATTTTTTTTTGCTCTTTGTATATTTTTATTTTTTTCAACAATTACTATAGCGCAAACTATAGTGTCTGGTGTTATTATGGATGAAAAAATAAATGCCCCTCTTCCGGGTGCAAGCATTATTGAAAAAGGTACAACTAATGGAACAATATCAGACTTTGATGGTAATTTTTCACTTAAGATAGCCGGAGAGTCTGGTGAGATTGAAATTTCCTATTTACGTTATACTACAATTACTTTATCTTTTGACGGAGATTCTGATTTAGGAACTATATCATTATCTACAAAGAAGAAGAAGAAGAAGAAGAAGAAGAAGAAGAAGAAGAAAGGATACTAATTAAATAAATAAAAAAATGAATTATTTTTCTGAAGAACATGAAATGTTTAGAAAAAGCCTTAGGGATTTTCTAAAAAGAGAAGTTAAACCAAATTTAAATAAGTGGGAAAATGATGGAAAAATTCCTAAAGAAATTTGGAAAAAAATGGGCGAAATGGGATTTCTTGGCCTATCATGTCCAGAGAAATATGGTGGAGGTAATCTAGATTTCTTCTTTGAAGTAGTTCTAAATGAAGAAATGGGCAGACTAAATTCAGGAGGCTTTACAATAACTCAGCAAGCGGTACAATACATGTCTGGACCATATATCCTAAAATATGGAAGTGATATGCTGAAAAGCAAATATCTTCCAGGGATAATATCTGGTAATTTAATAAGCTGTATTGGAATTACAGAACCTAACACTGGATCTGATGTTCAAAATATTCAAACAAATGCTATAAAAAAAGGAGATAATTATATTGTGAATGGATCAAAAACATTTATTACCAATGGAGTGTATGGAGATTTTATAGTCACGGTTGTGAAAACTGATCCAGCAGCTAGATCAAAAGGAATCAGTTTGTTAGTTATAGATTTAGATTCACCTGGAATAACTAAAACCAAAATTGACAAACTTGGGTGGCGTTCATCTGATACAGCAGAGCTAAGCTTTGATAATGTAGTTGTCCCATCAGAAAATCTTGTAGGCGAAGAAGGTAAAGGATTCTACTATCTAATGAATGGCTTACAATTAGAAAGGCTTTGTTTCATGCCTAGTAGTATTGCTGCAATGGAATTTGCAATTTCTGAATCATTAAATTACATGAATGAAAGAAAAGCATTTGGAAAAAGTATTAATAAACTCCAAGTATTAAGACATAGAATTGCGCAATTATCATCTGAAATAGAAGCATTAAAAGTATTTAGCTACTATTGCTGCAGTCTATATGACAAAAAAATATATGATGTAAAACTCTGTTCTATGGGCAAACTACTTTGCACAGAATTACATGAAAAAGTCTCTACCCAATGTCTACAATTTTTTGGTGGAAATGGATATACTGAAGATTATCCAATGGCAAGAATGTATAGAGATTCTAGGGTTGGAACAATTGGAGGAGGAACTTCTGAAATTATGAGAGAGATAATTGCCAAAATTATTATTGACGGCAAGGATTATGAAGCAGAAAAAAGTAAAATATAATAAGTATTAATATAATTTTTTAATTATGGGTAAATTAAATGGTCAAGTAGCTATTATAACTGGTGGGGCTAGAGGAATTGGAGAGGGAATATGTAAAGTTTTCTGTAATGAAGGAGCTATGGTAGCTTTATGGGACATCATGGATGAGGGTCAAAATACTGCTGATAGAATAAAAGACGAAGGGGGAGAAATAATTTTTCAAAATGTAAATGTATCAGATCAGTCATCAGTAGATAAAGCTGTTGAAAAATTAATCAGTGAATACGGAAAAATCGATATTCTAATCAATAATGCTGGAATTATAAGAGATAGATCATTTTTAAAAATGTCAAGGGATGAATGGGATAGAGTAATTGATGTAAATATTAATTCCTTATACATAACTACTAAAGCAGTATTGCCTCATATGAAAGAAGCAAAATATGGAAGAATTATAAGTGCATCATCAATTAATGCTTTTCAGGGAGCATTTGGACAAACTAATTATGCTGCTTCTAAAGCTGCAATTGCTGGCTTCACAAGAGCTCTTTGTAAGGAAACAGGAAGGTACAATATAACAGTTAATGCAGTAGCTCCTGGTTTTATTAAATCTGAAATGACTGCTTCAATACCTCCAGAAATTGTTAAAGCAGGTATTGCAATGATTCCTGTTGGCAGAATTGGTACTCCCGAAGATATGGG
>JAAZXZ010000087.1 GCA_014239895.1 Flavobacteriaceae bacterium | reverse complement strand
ATTAATCGTGCTCCAGCAAAAGTTCAATCTGCATTACTAGAAGCAATGCAAGAGAGACAAGTGACAATTGGAGATGAATCTTTTCTTTTAGATAAACCATTTTTAGTTATGGCTACTCAGAATCCAATTGATCAAGAAGGGACCTATTCTCTTCCTGAAGCACAAGTAGATAGGTTTATGCTTAAGACTGTTATAGATTATCCTAATATGAATGATGAAAAAGGTATTATTAGGTATAACCTGTCAGGGGTAGAAACAAAGATTAAACCTGTTGTTAATATTAAGCAAATCCTAAAGGCCCAAAAACTTGTTAATGAGGTGTATATGGATGAAAAAATAGAGTCTTATATTCTTGATATCATCTTTGCAACCAGATATCCAGCAAAATATAATTTACAAGACCTTGAACCATTAATCTCTTTTGGAGCCTCTCCAAGGGGAAGTATAAATTTAGCTTTAGCATCAAAATGCTATGCATTTATTAATAGAAGAGGATATGTAATTCCTGAGGACGTTAGAGCTGTTGTACATGATGTATTGCAGCACAGAATAGGAATTACTTATGAAGCAGAAGCTGAGAATGTAACATCAGTTGACATTATTAATAAGATCGTTAATGAAATTGAAGTCCCTTAATGAATTTATTAATTCATAAAAATTTCTAATGAATACTAAGGAGCTACTTAAAAAGGTTCGTAAGATTGAGATAAAAACAAGAAAATTATCTGATCATATTTTCGGAGGAGAATATCATTCTACTTTTAAAGGGAGAGGAATGACCTTTAGTGAAGTAAGGCAATATCAAATAGGAGATGATATTAGAACTATTGATTGGAATGTAACAGCTAGATACAACGAGCCCTTTGTAAAAGTTTTTGAAGAAGAGAGAGAGTTAACAATGATGTTAATTGTTGATATTTCTGGTTCAGAATTTTATGGAACTTCCTCGACTTTTAAAAATGAATATTTAACAGAAATAGCAGCGACATTAGCTTTTTCTGCCAATCAAAATAATGATAAAGTTGGATTAATTTTATTTACTGATCAGGTTGAATTATATATTCCTCCTAAGAAAGGAAAGACTCATATATTAAGAATTATAAGAGAATTAATTGAATTTAAACCTGTCAATCAAAAAACTGATATAAATGTACCCCTTCAATTTTTATCTAATATTTTAAACAATCGTGCTATTGTTTTTTTAATATCTGATTTTATTTCAGAAGATTATTCTAATTCACTTCGAATTATTTCATCTAAACATGATATTACAGGGATTAGAGTATATGATAAAAGTGAGATTACAATACCTAATTTAGGATTAGTTCAACTAATGGACAATGAGGAAAATAAAATGAAACTGGTATATACTGGCTCAAAAAAGGTTAGGAAAAATTATGAAAAGTATTATCAAAATAGAATACAATTGTTTGGAGAGAATTTCAAAAAGGCTGGCGCAGGCATTATTGAGTGTTCTACTGAAGATAGTTATCAAAAAAAATTATTAAGATATTTTAGAAATAGATAGGTTTAAATGATTAGTAATAATTTCAGAAAATCGACATTAATAGCTGCATTGATATGCATTACAACATCAATGATATCTCAGGAACTTGTGACTTCAATTGATAGTACTAGTATTTTTATTGGTGAAGAAATAACATATAAACTAGAGGTACATTCAGATACTTTGAACCTAATTAAATTTCCTGAATCAAAAAGTTTTATTCCAATGGAAGTTTTGAAAACTTATGATTCAGACACAATAACATCTAATGAAAAATATATAATTTCAAAAAAATATGCCTTAACTAATTTTGATGCAGGGAACTATATATTGCCAAAACAAAAAGTTGTTTTTGGAGACACTACATTATATTCAAATTCTAAAAAGATTGAAGTTAAACTTGTGACGGTTGATACATCTAAGCAAAGGCTATATGATATAAAACCAATTTTTAGTACAAATAAAGAACATAATTATTTTCGGTACATATCTTATTTGACACTTCTTTTAATTAGTGTTTTTATATATATCAATAGAAATAAAATATTTAAAAACAAGAAGTTTAAATATGAAAAATCTCCTTATCAAAAAGCTAAGGATGAAATTAATTTAATAGCTAAATCTGATTATACTGCTGTTCAAAATGCAAAGGAATATTATTCCAAATTAAGTTTTATTATTAGGAATTTTTTAGAAATTAAAGTTTTTGATCATTCACTGGAAAGCACAACAAATGAGTTGTTATTTGAGTTAAAAAGAATTAAATCAAGCGGTGAACTAAACTTAACTTCATCAACATTGAATAATTTGCATCAGGTTTTACAAACAGCAGATTTGGTAAAATTTGCAAAACATTACCCAGATGAGGATATAGCAAAAAAAGATACTGAAGTGATTAATATTACAATAGATGAGATTAACAATATTCTTCCAGAATCTACAATAGAGGAATTAAAGAAAGACTACGAATTTCATCAAAAATTATTAAAACAGGAAAGGAATAAAAACATTAAAAAAGCTATTATAGTATTTACAAGTCTTCTGATTTCTTGTGTTTTAATTGCAAGTGTTTTATTTGGTTTTACATATGTTAAGGATTCTATACTTAGAAATGATAATTTAATTTTATTAGAAACAAAAAATTGGGTTACTACTGAATATGGCGCCCCTGGCATTACTATTGAAACACCAGAAGTTTTAACAAGAAAATTGTTAGATCTTAATTTTACATATTTAAACTCTAATAATATATCTGAATTTGCATTTTATAATAATGATAATTCAATGCAAATTTATGTTTCAAATACACGATTCAATGATAAGATTAAGCCAGAAGATTTTCAGAAATATATCGATTATACTCTGGATATAATTGAAGATAAGGGTTTAAGTAACATTGTAGTAAAGTATGAAAATTTTACCACTGCTAATGAAGCAGAGGGCATTAAAGTATATGGCTCAGCAGATTTTATAGATCCTAATAGTGGTAAAATAATAAGTGGTAAATATTCAATATTAGGGTTTTTTACAGAAAATGAATTTAAACAATTAATTATCATTCATGAAGATGACATTTATTTAAATGAAATCACAGATAATGTTATTTCTTCAGTTGAACTAATTAAAAATCAACAACAATGATTTTAAAAATGGAATTTTTAAATATCGAATTTTTATGGTTATTGGCAGTCATACCATTATTGGTTTTATGGTATTCTTATACAGGAAAGTACAAATCTAATATGTTGAATTTTTCTAATTCAGCAGCATTCTCAGAATCAAAATCATTTATTACAATGATTGAGCCAATTCTTAGAATATTTAGAATGATTGCTTTAACGCTACTTATTATTGCATTAGCAAGACCCCAGGTTATAGACATCTCTACAAGAGTTAAAAATAATCGAGGGATAGACATTATTATGGCGATTGATGTTTCAGCAAGCATGCTAGCAAAGGATTTAAGACCAAACAGATTAGAAGCATTAAAAGATGTTGCCTCGAATTTTATTAAAAGCAGAGTAACTGATAGAATAGGACTTGTTGAATATGCAGGCGAGAGTTATACAAAGACTCCAATAACTAGTGATAAGTCAATTATTTTGAGATCATTAAAGGAAATAGAATATAACACAATTATTGAAGGTGGTACTGCTATAGGGATGGGGTTAGCAACTTCTGTAAATAGGATAAAAGACAGCAAAGCTATAAGCAAAGTAGTCATTTTATTAACAGATGGGGTAAATAATACTGGATTTATAGATCCTTTAACTGCTGCGGAACTTGCTAATGAATTTGGAATTAAAATATATACAATTGGATTGGGGACTAATGGGATGGCATTATCTCCTATAGGAATTGATTCAAGAGGAAAATTCAATTACGCAAATGTTAAAGTTGAAATAGATGAAAAGCTTTTAAATGAAATTGCAGATATGACTGGAGGAAAATATTTTAGAGCAACGAATAATAGTAAATTAAAAGAGATATATGACGATATTGATAAGCTTGAAAGGTCAGATATTGAAGAATTTAAATATTATAATGTTCAGGAAAAATATAGACTTTTTCTTTTACCTGCACTAATGTTAATTGGATTGGAAATGATTTTAAAATTTACTTTGTTTAGAAGTTTTATATAATGTATCAAATAGAAGAAATATCATGGTTGTGGCTTGGGATTATCCCAATATTTGTAGTGATTCTATTTGCTATTGATAGAGTTTGGAAATCAAAAATTCAAAATAGATTTGCATCAAATGAGATTATATTAAAGCTTAGTCCAGATATTTCATTATTTAAACCCTACCTAAGAATTTTCATGATTCTCTTTTCTTTAATTTTTCTTGTATTGGCTATGATTAACCCTCAAATAGGAACTAAAATGGAGACTTTTAAAAGATTTGGAGTTGATATTGTATTTGCAATTGATGTTTCAAGAAGTATGTTGGCTGAAGATGTAGCTCCAAATAGATTAGAGAAATCTAAGCAGCTAGTTAATCAAATTATAAACACTTTAAGTGGAGATAGAATTGGAATTGTGGCATATGCTGGAAAGGCATTCCCACAATTACCTATTACAACAGACTATTCTTCAGGAAAAATGTTTTTGCAAAACATGAATACTGACATGATATCATCTCAAGGAACTGCTATAGATGAAGCAATACAATTAGCTACAACATATTTTGATGATGAAAACAAAATTGAAAGAATTTTAATAATTATTTCTGATGGAGAGGATCATAATGATATATCAGTAGATATGGCAAAAATAGCAGCAGAAAAGGGAATTACTATTTACACCATTGGAGTAGGAATGGACAAAGGCGTTCCAATTCCAATAAAAAAGAATGGAATTGTACAGAGCTATAAAAAGGACAGTAAAGGAGAAGTAGTTATAACTAAGTTAAACAAGGAAGTTTTAACCAATATTGCTGAGGAAACAAATGGTGAATATATTGAAGGATTAGACACAAAATTTGTAATAGATAGAATTAAGAATATTTTAAATCAAACTGATAAAAAGGAATTTGAATCTAAAAAGTTCTCTGAATATAAGGACCAATTCCAATGGTTTTTAGCTATAGGACTTTTATTTCTTTTTATTGAAGTTTTTTTATTTGATACTAAAACATTTTGGTTAAAAAAATTAAATTTATTTAATGAAAATTAATATTTGAATGGTATTTCATAAACATATACATATTATAATTATATTTTTCTTTTCCATTAATTTATTTGGTCAGGATGAATCTTATAATAAACACTTATATGATGGTAATATAAATTATGACAAGGATTTTCTTTTGGCGGAAAATAGCTATAGGAAGGCAATATCAATTAATTCTTCCAATATAAAAGCGCCCTATAACTTATCAAACAAATATTATGAAGAAGAATTGTATGATGAGGCATTAATAAGACAAGTGGAAGCATTAAAAAATGCAAAGTCTAATAATGAAAAACATAGAATTAATCATAATATTGGTAATATTTTAATGAAGAAAGATCTTTGTAAAGAAGCTTTAGAAGCGTATAAGAATGCCTTAAGAAATAACCCAGATGATGATGAAACGAGATATAACTTATCTTTAGCAAAGCTTTGTGCTGATGAGCAAAATAAGAATAATGATAAGAAAGATGATAAGAAAGATGATCAGCAAAAAGATGATAAGAAAGATGATCAGCAAAAAGATGATAAGAAAGATGATCAGCAAAAAGATGACAAGCAGGATCAAAAAAATGACAATAAGAATGAGCAAAAGGATAAAAAGAATAATCCGTCAAAGGATAGAGGATCAGCCAAATTATCTCCTGAGCAAATTAAGAATTTGTTGAAAGCAATGAATAATGAAGAAAATAAGGTTCAGGCAAAAATTAATGAAAAGAAACAAAAAGGGGTTAAGATTGTAACTGAAAAAGATTGGTAATGAGAAATATTTTATTAGTTATATTTTTTGGACTTTTTAGCTGCATATTATCAGCTCAAGTTAATTTTAGGGCAAATTTAAGTAAAAGCTCACTAGGTATTAATGAAAGAGTTAGGGTTGATTTTATAATAGATAAGGATGGGGATAATTTTACACCCCCAGAATTTGAAAATTTTAGAATTGTAGCCGGACCAAGTCAGTCAATAAAAAATTCGTGGATTAATGGCAAGAGATCATACTCTAAGACATATACATATTTTTTATCTCCTATAAAAAAAGGAAACTTTAAAATTGGCCAGGCCTCTGTTGAAGTTGATGGCGAAACATATAAAACCATGACTCTTAATGTAGTCGTGACAACTGCAGTTGATAAGCCAGTAAATCCAAATGACCCATCATATGTCGCAGATAAAAACATACACTTAGTTGCTGAAGTTTCAAAAACGAATCCATATTTAAATGAACCTGTATCAATTGTATATAAATTATATGTATCTCAGGATACTGGTGTTAATAATTGGAGAGAATTAGATGCTCCTAGATATGCAGATTTTTGGAGTAAGAATATTAATATTAAAAATTTAACGGTAGAAAACGGAACATATAAGGGAGAACCATATAGATATGTTATATTACGTAAAACAGTACTATACCCTCAAAAAATAGGAGAGCTATCTATTGAGCCACTTGTATTAGATATTACAGTTCAGACTCCTAGCAATAGAAGAGATTTCTTTGGACAAATTTTAAACAATACTGTAAACAAAACAGTTTCTGCGGGGAAATTAAAAATCAATGTCAAACCATTACCTGATATAGGTAGGCCAAATAATTTCTCAGGTGCTGTAGGAAAATTTGATTTATTAGTGACTACTTCAAAAAAAGAACTATTACTTTCTGAAGCATTTCAGCTAAACCTTGAAATTAAAGGCAATGGGAATTTTAATTTATTTAGTTTCCCTTCAATTAACTTGCCTCAGTCTTTAGAAGTATATGAACCGGAAAGATTAGAGAAATTAGTTACTAATTTTAAGGGAATTAGAGGAAGTATTAAAGATCAATATACAATTGTACCATCATCTCCTGGGAAATATTCAATTCCTAAGATTTCATTTAATTATTTTGATCCAAAAGATTCTAAATATAAAACACAAACTTCTGTACTAAATTATATTAATGTAAAAGGAGCTATTATTAATAATGTTAGAAAAGAAAACAATATTGACAACAGAAATTCAAACAAGTTAGGCTTAGTAGAATATGGAAATTTATCCTTCAAGAAAAAGACAAAATTTCAAAAAATCAATCAAGAAATCTTTTTCTCTTCTTCATTGTTTTGGATAATCCTCTTAACTCCATTTGCCATCCTAATTGTTGTTTTATTAATAAAAATATTTTTAAATAAAAATAAAAATGATAAAAATTGGATTAGGGCTAATAATGCAAAAAAATTAGGAAAAAAATATTTATTAGATGCTAAGAAAAATATTGAAAATAAAAATAAATTTTATGAGGCTTTAGATAAGGCTTTAATGAATTATTTAAAATCAATTTTGCTGTTTGATAATAGTCAATATAATGCAAAGAAAATAAGAGAGTCTTTATTGAAAAAATCAGTAAGTTTAAAAACAATAGATTTATTAGATGACATATTCAATAATTGTCAAATGGCTAGATACACTCCTTTTGATTATGTTGATATGGATAAGGATTATAAGAGAGCTTTAGAGTTAATATCATTAATTGATAATGAAATTCAATAAAATGAAGAAAATTATATTTGCTATAAATATTATTTGGATGGTTTCTCCTTCTATTTTATCTGCTCAGATAAATGTTGAGAATATCTTTTCTCAAGCCAATGAATTATATAATAAAGGCAGCTATATTGAGGCTATTAATAATTATAAAGAGATAATTAAAAATGATTTTCACTCTGCTGAATTATATTATAACTTAGGCAATGCTTATTATAGGCTAGACAGTATAGCTTCTTCAGTTTATTACTATGAAAAAGCCCTTCAATTAAATCCAAATGATAGAGAGATAATAGATAATTTAGAATTAATTAATAAAACACTAGTTGATGAAATAGATCCAATTACTATTCCTTTAATAGAATCAATATTAAATAGGGTATCAAATATTTTTTATTTTGAAACATGGGGGTACATTTCTATATTTTTTAGTTTTTTAATCGTAGCATTATTTTTATCTTACTACTTTGCCAATAGCAGTAGGGTAAAAAGATTAACATTTGTTCTTTTATGCATATCATCTATATTTATGTTAGTCTCATTAATAAATGGAAATAAAGGATATAATAACTATATCAATAATGAATATGCTGTAATTTATTCTTATGAAACTGACTTAAAAACGGAACCAAATTATAGGTCAGAAACTTTATTTATGCTACATGAAGGAACTAAAATACAGGTCTTGGAAAACTATAATAATTGGATTAAAATTCGATTGGTAAATGGTCAAGTTGGATATATACAATTAATTGATGTAAAAATATTATGATAACAAAAGAGCAAGTTATAAAAGCTCAAAACCAATGGGCTAAAACAATTATTAAACTAAGCAGTATAAAGGAGAATAATGCTTGCAAAAAACTTACAATTGAATTTCTAGATGAGTTGTATTATTTTGAAATAGGCCCAGTTCTTTTTAAGCCTACTATGGCAAAATTTCAACAATTTAGAAATACAAAAGAAATGGCTTTATCATATTTCATAGGAGGCGAAGATTCTGTTTGTGAGGAAGATGAAGGTTTTGTAAAAAAAACTATCTGGATGGATATTAAATTTGAAAATAATAATCTAATACTAGAAAATACTAGAGCAATTGCAATGGGGAATTACTATTTTCAGGATAATAATGGCAATATAATTAAGGTTGAATATACTTTTGGCTATCAACTGGTCAATGATAAATTAAAAATCGACTTACATCATTCATCACTTCCATATAGTTCAGATTCTTAAGTTATTTAAAAAATAAAGGGAATACTTCTTGATTTATATCCCTTATATAAGGATAAAAAGTTGAATTTAGAATAGTTAATTCATCTATTATTTTAATTGATGAATTTATTTTGTCAAATAAAAGTATAAATACAATACAGACAATAGAATATTTAATTAATCCAAAAAAAGCTCCAGCAATTTTATTTAGTAAGCCAAGAGCCATAGCATCCGCTAGTTTGGTTAAAGACTTTGCAATTAGATTTAAGGAAATTAGTACTATAATTAATGTGATTAAAAAAGATATAATGATTATATAATTTTCTTCTAATGAAATGAGTTCTTTCAGATATTTGCCAATAATTGAATTAAAATTAATTGCGCAGTATAAGCCTAACAATAATCCAATTAATGCTGAGACTTCTAAAAAAAAGCCTCTATAAAAACCTCTAATAATCCCATAGATTAAAATTATTGATATTACTATGTCAATACTATTTCCGCTCATTATGAAATCTTAATATTACAAAATAATAAATTTTAGTTGTTATATTAATGTGATATTTGTTAAATGATACATTTTTACAATGGATGATAGATTAAAACAGAGATGGAATAAATTGATTTTAAAATTATCAAGGGATTTTTCTGACAATGAAATAATTGATATGCAATCAATTATTTTTTTAATTGGAGTTCAGGAGTTAGGGGATGTGAAAGCAAATTTTTCTAAAAACAAAAAATTAGATCTAATGCATATAGCGGTATGTAAATTATTAAGTGATTACGGATATTATGTTTTTGATTATACTGATAATGATGGATGGCCTCATTATAGACTAATTGAAAAACTTCCAAATCTAAAGCCTGGAGAACAGACAATATTAATGAAAGAATCTATAGTCAACTATTTTTTAAAAATCAATTATATTAACTAAGTTTTATTAAATTTGATTTATTCATATAAACTAATGATTGATAAAATTAAATCTGCTATTAATGAAATTTCTTCTTTTGAATCGAATTCCAGAGAAGATGTTGAATCATTTAGAATTAAATACTTAGGAAAGAAAGGAATAATAAATAAATTTTTTCTTGACTTTAAAAATATTGATAATAAGCAAAAAAAAGAAGTAGGTCAAATTCTAAATAAGTTAAAAAATGTAGCTCATCAAAAAGTAGATGATTTAATTTTAGGATTTTCAAAAAACTCAAAGAATTCTATATCCATTAATGATATAACTAGGCCAGGAGATCCAATTGAGATAGGGTCTAGGCACCCTATTTCTTTAGTTAAAAATAGGGTAATTGATATTTTTGCAAAAATTGGATTTACTATAAGTGAAGGTCCAGAAATTGAAGATGACTGGCATAATTTTACTGCCTTAAATTTACCTGAACATCATCCAGCAAGAGATATGCAGGATACATTTTTTATTGAAAAAGATCCAGATATATTGTTAAGGACTCACACCAGTTCAGTTCAAGTAAGATATATGGAAAATAATAAGCCTCCAATAAGAACAATTTCTCCTGGGAGAGTTTATAGAAATGAGGCAATATCTGCAAGATCTCATTGTTTTTTTCATCAAATTGAAGGACTTTGTATTGATAAGGATATAAGTTTTGCAGATTTAAAACAGACTTTAGAATATTTTACAACAATGCTATTTGGAAAGTCAAAAATCAGACTTAGACCCTCCTATTTTCCTTTCACAGAACCAAGCGCTGAAGTAGATGTTTATTGGGGTTTAGAAAATGAAGTAGATTATAAAATGACAAAAGGAACGGGATGGCTAGAAATTATGGGATGTGGAATGGTTGATCCAAATGTGTTAGAGAACTGCGGAATTGATCCTAAGGAATATTCTGGATATGCATTTGGCCTGGGTATTGATAGAATTGCTCTCTTATTGCATCAAATAGATGATATCAGATTGCTTAGCGAAAATGACATTAGGTTTATTAGACAATTTAAGTCAACTTTCTAATTTATTTTTTCACATAGATTTTTAAAGGTTTTTTTTGGGCTTCTTCTTAAATAAAGTATGTTATACACTGATTCAATAATCGGAACTTTGGCCTTTTTGCTTGATTCAGAATTTAGCATATAAGCTTTTTTAGTAGCAACATATCCTTCTGCAATCATACTCATTTCCATTTTAGCATATTTTACAGAATATCCTTTCCCTATCATATTTCCAAACAATCTGTTTCTTGAAAAAAGCGAATATCCTGTAACTAACAAATCTCCTAAATATACTGAGTCATTAATATCTCTTTTCAACAAGTATCTTTTTTCTATAAACCTATTCATTTCTTTTATAGCACTACTCATCAATACACTTTGAAAATTATCACCATATCCAAGGCCGTGTGCAATACCAGCAGCTATTGCATAAATGTTTTTTAGCATACTAGAATATTCTATTCCTATAACATCATCACTTATTTGAACATAGATATATGAGGATGTAAACTTTGAAGCTATCTTTTTTGCCAAGATTTTATTTGAAGAGGCTATTGTTAAATAAGATAGTTTTTCAAGAGCTACTTCTTCTGCGTGACATGGCCCGCCAAGAACTAGAAAATTGCGGTCTTTTATTAGAAAATTTTTCTCAAGATGTTCGCCTACTAGTAAATTTGTTTCAGGAATTATCCCTTTTATAGCGGAAATAACAATTTTTTCTGAAATATCAATGGATATCTCATTAAGCACACTATTTGTAAATTCCGAGGGGACAGCTATAATTAATACATCGGATTTATTACACACTTCATTTATATCATTATTAGCATGTATTTTTTTAACATCTAGCTCTACCGAACTTAAATAGTTTGGGTTATGATGATTTTTATAGATATAATCAACATTATTTTTATTTCTTATGTACCAATTAATTTCTTGAAGATTCTCAGATAGAATCTTAATTATAGCAGTAGCCCAGCTACCACTTCCAATTACACCATATTTAAGATTTTTTTTTGTCACAACTTATTTGATTTATATAGATTATTAGTAGTTATGTATTTATATACACTATCAGAAATAAATTGCTTAGCATAGCCTTTGTCATTTATTATATTCCTTATATTAGTTGAACTGAGATCAATTAATGGAGCCTCTATCATTTCTATATTATTACTCATAATTAATTTCATATCAGTTTTTAATCTAGTCTTTCTGGGGTAAACATATATCTTATAATAATTCATTATTTCCTTATACTCTCTCCATTTTTTAAAATTTACAAAATTGTCTTCACCTATTATTAAACTAAAACTATTATTAGGATAAGCCTTGGAAATATATCTTAAGGAATTTATAGTATAGTTAGGCCTTTTTAAGTTTAATTCTATATCGCTGGCTAGTAAATTATTATTATCCTTTACTTGAATTTTAACCATTTCATATCTATGTATAAAATCAGTGAAATTATTTGAAGATTTCACTGGGTTTTGAGGAGTTACAACAAACCAAACTTTTTCTACTAAGGCATTATCAATAAGAAAATTGGCAATATTAATATGACCAAAATGTATTGGATCAAATGTCCCAAAGTAAAGTCCAATATTCATTAGGATTATTAAAGAAAATTATTAATTAGTGTTTTTACTTTGGCTACAGTTTCTTCAAGATTATGGTTTTCTATTGCATAATCATATAGCATTGACATAGACATTTCCTTTGAGGCCTTTGAAAGTCTTATTTTTATTTTTTCTTCTGAATCAGTTTCCCTTTTCCGTAATCTATTTTCTAATTCTTCTAGGCTTGGCGGACAAATAAAAACAGTTAATGTGCTTTCGGGAAATTCTTTCTTTATTGATAGCCCACCAATTGCATCAATATCAAAAATTAAATTTTTACCTAAATTATTTAAGTCATTTATTTCTGATTTTAGAGTACCATAAAAAGTGTTATCGTATACTTCTTCCCATTCAACAAATTCATTTAAATTAATTTTTTCTTTGAATTCACCTTTTGATAAAAAATAATAATCTTTTCCATCAATTTCATTTTTTCTTTTTTCTCTTGAGGTTGCTGAAACAGAAAATCCTAAATTCAAAGATTTATCAGAAATCAAATTTTTAACAATCGTAGTTTTTCCAGATCCTGAAGGGGCAGCAATGACTATTAACTTTCCGTTTTTCATTAAAGTATATTAAGAATTTGTTCTTTTATTTTTTCTAATTGATCTTTCATTTCTACTACAATTTTTTGCATACCTGCATCATATGATTTAGATCCAATAGTATTAATTTCTCTACCAATTTCTTGGCTAATAAATCCTAACTTTTTGCCATTTGGCGACTTGGTCTTGATTACACTTGTAAAGAAATTTATATGACTATTTAATCGAACTATCTCTTCATTTATATCATATTTTTCTAAATAATATATTAGTTCTTGTTCAAATCTGTTATTATCAATTTTGAGATTTAAATTTACAATATCTTCTTTTATTTTCTTTTTTATTTTTATTATTCTTCTATGTTTTAATTTATCTACTTTAATCAATAATTTTTTAATATTCTTTATTTTATTTGTTATATCTTTTTGTATTTCAAGACCTTCATTTATTCTATATTTATCTGCTTGTGTGATAGCTTTTTTTATTTCTTTTTGAATTTTACCCCATTCTTTAATTGCAGGACTATCTTTAACGACATTATATGCATTGGGCATTTGAATTGCAATTTTTAATAGGTCTGCTGTATTGCCATCTGCTATTTTTTTAAGCTCATTAATATTATCGCTAACTATTGCAGAATTTATTTTAGTAGGATTATAATTTGAGGCTTTTTCATAGTATAGTATAAAATCAATTTTTCCTCTTTGGAGATTTTTAGAAATCAATGTTCTAATACTATTATTCCTCTCTTTTAATTCACTTGGTATTTTACAGCTTAAGTCTAAATTTTTACTATTTAAGCACTTTATTTCGATAATTACTTTATGGCTCTTAAGATTTAAAATAATTGAGCTATAAGCAGTCATTGATTTAATCATGGTCTGTAATTTGTTTTAACAAATATATAAAAGTGAATTCGATTATTGTATGTAAGAGTTTTAGGAGCTACAATTAGTGCTAAATTTTTCTTATTCATTAAATCTTAATCAGATCATTTTAAATGATAATTGATAGTTTTGTATAGAGATAATTATAGTTTACATTTGTTTTTAATTTACTGTATTTTATGAAATTTAACACTAAAACTATCCATGGAGGACAATCACTAGATACTAGCTATAACGCTGTAATGCCTCCAATTTATCAGACTTCAACATATGCTCAATCAAGTCCTGGCAATCATAAAGGATATGAATATTCTAGGACACATAATCCTACTAGAACGGCACTTGAAAGGTCTTTTGCTAGTATAGAAAATGCAAACTATGGATTGGCTTTTGCTTCAGGGCTAGCAGCTATTGATGCAATAATTAAATTATTAAAACCTGGAGATGAGGTTATTTCAACCAATGATTTATATGGGGGGACATATAGGTTATTTACAAAAATATTTAGTACTTATGGAATTAAATTTCATTTTGTAGGCATGCATGATGCTATTAGTATTGAAAAATTAGTCAATCAAAATACCAGATTAATATGGGCAGAAACACCCACAAATCCAATGTTAAATATTATTGATATAGCAGCCTTATCTACTATAGCCAAAAAGCATAATATTCTTTTAGCTGTTGACAATACTTTTGCAACTCCCTATTTACAGAGACCAATTGATTTAGGGGCTGATATAGTAATGCATTCAGCAACTAAATATCTAGGAGGACATAGTGATGTAGTTTTAGGGGCAATTATGCTAAATGATAAAGAATTGGTAGATAAATTGCACTTCATTCAAAATGCAAGCGGAGCAATATGTGGGCCACAAGATAGTTTCTTGGTTCTTAGAGGAATAAAAACCTTGCATGTCAGAATGCAAAGGCATTGTGAAAACACAAAAAAAATTGCTGAATTTTTAAATTCCAATGCAAGGGTTGATCATGTATATTGGCCAGGATTTGATTTTCATAAGAATCATGACATTGCAAATAAGCAGATGGATGATTATGGAGGCATGCTTTCTTTTAAAGTAAAGAGCAATAATAACAGGGATGTATTTAGAATTTTGGAAAGGCTTAAAATTTTTACACTAGCTGAATCTCTTGGAGGCGTTGAATCTTTGTCCTGCCATCCTGCATCAATGACACATGCTAGCATACCTAGAGAAGAGAGAGAAAAGTCAGGATTATCGGATTCACTAATTAGATTAAGTGTAGGAATTGAAGACTCTGATGATTTGATTCAAGATTTAAAACAAGCAATAAATTAAGAATTGATTTTTACTATTTTATGAGTAGGTTATTTATTAAATTACTATTTTTAACTATAAATTTTCACTAATTATATAATAATTGATTTTATTTTTAATTTAAAGTGTTATTATGAAACAAAAGATTGAAGCATTTCTAAATTTAGTAAGACAAAGAAATGGGCATGAATTAGAATTTATGCAAGCTGTAGAAGAAGTAGCTGAAACAGTAATCCCATACATTGCCAAGAATGATATTTACCATGGCAATAACATTCTATTAAGAATGTGTGAGCCAGAAAGAGTTATAAGTTTTAGGGTATGCTGGGTTGATGATGGTGGAGAAATACAGGTAAATAGAGGATACAGAATACAAATGAATTCAGCAATTGGACCGTATAAAGGAGGATTGCGATTCCATCCAACAGTAAATATGAGCATACTTAAATTTCTTGCTTTCGAACAAGTATTTAAGAATAGTCTAACCACTTTACCGATGGGTGGAGGAAAAGGAGGAAGTGATTTTGATCCTAAGGGTAAAAGCGACAATGAAATAATGAGATTCTGTCAAGCTTTTATGACAGAATTATGTAAACATATTGGTCCTAATACAGATGTCCCTGCAGGAGATATTGGAGTAGGGAGTAGAGAAATAGGCTATTTATATGGAATGTATAAAAAATTAAACAATGAATTTACAGGGGTTTTAACTGGCAAAGGAATTACTTGGGGAGGATCTTTAATTAGACCAGAAGCAACTGGCTATGGGACTGTTTATTTTGCACAAAATATGCTGTCATTAAAAAAGGATAGTTTTAAAAATAAAAATGTAGTTATTTCCGGATCAGGTAATGTAGCCCAATATGCAGCTGAAAAAGCTATTAGCTTAGGAGCTAAGGTTTTAACAATGTCAGATTCTTCAGGCTTTATTTATGATAGCAATGGGATTGATACGAAGAAGCTAGCATATATAATGAATTTAAAAAATGTCAAAAGGGGAAGAATTAGTGAATATGTAAAAAATTATCCAAAATCTATATTTAATAAAGGAGAAAACCCATGGTCTACTCCTTGTGATATTGCTTTGCCATGTGCAACTCAAAATGAGCTTGGAGAAAATGATGCAAAAAAGTTAATATCTAATGGCTGTTTTTGTGTTAGTGAAGGAGCTAATATGCCTTCTACTAAAGACGCAATATCAGTTTTTCATAAATCGAAAATATTATTTGCTCCAGGAAAAGCATCAAATGCAGGAGGTGTTGCTACTTCAGGGTTAGAAATGACTCAAAATTCTTTAAGATACCATTGGTCTAGAGAAGAAGTTGATGAAAAACTGAAAGATATAATGCTCGACATTCATAATTCTTGTATAGAATATGGCAAGCAAGATGATGGTTATATTGATTATGTTAAAGGGGCCAATATTGCAGGATTTGTTAAAGTTGCAGATGCTATGCTAGCTCAAGGCATAGTTTAATTCAATTTAAATATATTATAGTGATATATTTTTCGTTTAGTACATGAGAATATATATTTTAAATATTTTTATGTATAAGTGTTTCATATATTTTATTATATTTTTGAATCTTTTTAATTCAACTGCCCAGGAAGTAAATTCTCTTTGGGAAACGCATTTTTCTTATTATAATGTCAATGATCTAGAATCTAATGAACAGTATATATATGCTGCATCAGATAATTCTATTTTTATATACAATACCCAGACTTCTGAATTGACTAAAATTACAACAAAAGAAGGTTTAGCCGGAGAAGCTATTTCCTCAATTTATTTTAGTTCAAATCACAATAAACTAATTGCCGGATTTGTTAATGGCCTTATTCAAGTCATTGATTTTAATACAAGCAATATTTTTAGCATTTATGACATTATTGATAAGACTACTATATCTCCAAATAATAAGAGAATAAATAATTTCAATGAGTTTGATCAGCATACATATATCTCTACTGATTATGGGATTTCAGTTTTTAACTTAGATAGTTTAGAATTTGGAGACACCTTCTTTATAGGTATTAGTGGAGCACAAGTAAGTGTTGCTGAGACCACAGTTTTAGGGGAATATATTTATGCAGCATGCAAGAATTTTGATGGCATAAAAAGATCACTAATTTCTTCTAATTTAATTGATTTTAATAATTGGAGTGAAGTTATATCAGGAAGTTTTTATTCTATTTTGTCTACTGAAAATTCGGTTTATTTTTCAGATCAGAATAAAATATATAATATAGCAAATGGAAGTATCTCCGAAGTATTTACTTCGAATGAAATTATTAAGGATATTAGGTATATATCTGAGAGTTTTATTATTACAACGAACAACAATACATCGATATATGATATTAATTTCAATATTATAAATACTCCAATAATTAGTTCTAATTTTCAGACAAATTTTAATTCTGCATTATTTAATTCAAATAATATATATATAGCAACAGAAGATACAGGGCTATTAAAACTAAATTCTAATAACAGTGACAATTACACCTCTATATATCCAGAGGGACCATTAGATAACAATATTTTTTCAATAGAAAATTTTAATAATGATTTATGGGTTACATTTGGTGAATACAGCCTATACTACAATCCTCATCCCTTAAAATATAAAGGAATAAGTAATTATAATTCAAATTGGAACAATATTGTTTATGATAGTTTACCCTCAAATTCAGTAAACTTAAATAGTATATCAATAGATCCATTTAACAATAACCATATTTTTATTAGCTCATTTCATGGAGGATTATTGGAAATTATTGATAGTGAGATAGTCAATTTGTTAGATAATACAAATAGTCCATTAGAATCATTAGATATATCTGGCTCTAATTACACTAGTGTACGGATATCCGACACTGAATTTGATGATTCAGGAGTGTTGTGGATTTTGAATTCAAGAGTTGATAATCCTTTAAAATCGTTTAATTCCAATTCAGGACAGTGGAGAAGTTATGATTTTACTGAAATAATTCCTGATGGATTAAATGATGAATTGGGATTTAGTGATATTGAAATAGGCCAATTAGGTAATAAATGGATTGGAGGATTGAGATCAGGATTAATAGGATTCAATGAAAATTCAGGATCACCATTATTAAAAAATATAGATGATTGGGAACAAGCTAATTTGCCATCCCCTTATGTAAGAAGTTTAGCAGTAGATAATAACAATCATCTTTGGATTGGGACGGTTGAAGGGTTAAGAGTTCTTTATAATACAACTAATTTTTTTGAAAGCAATGTAATTACGCAGCCTATTGTAATATTGGAGGATGGCATACCAAAGGAGTTATTAGAACAACAATTTATTTCTGATATAGAAGTGGATGGAGCAAATAATAAGTGGATTGGTACAATAGGATCGGGAATTTTTTATTTTTCTCAGAATGGTCAGCAAACAATTCATCATTTCACAAAAAACAATTCGCCTATTCCATCAAATAATATAAATGACATTTCAATTGATCAAAATAATGGAATAGTTTATATAGGGACTGACAAAGGTTTAGTAAGCTACAATACTGGAGGATCTGCAACAGAATCAAATTTCGAGAATGCTTATGTTTTCCCAAATCCTGTTAGACCATCATTCAACATGAAGAATGATAAAATAAAAATTAAGGGAATTACTGAGAATGTAAATATAAAAATTACCGATATTGAAGGAAATTTGGTTGCTGAAGCACAATCCAACATAAATTCAAGGTATAATAATTTTAACCTAGAAATTGATGGAGGAACTGCTTTTTGGAATGGAGAGAACTTAGCAGGTAAATCAGTGTCATCTGGTGTATATATTGTAATGTTGTCGGAACTGGAGACCTATGAAACAAAGATTTTAAAAATCATGATTATTAGATAATGGTTACATCAACATCAGCAATTGTTTTGTCTAAAATCAGGTATAAGGATAATGACATAATAGTAAAACTCTTTACTAAAGAATATGGCGCGATTAGTTTTATTGTAAAAGGGAGCCAAAATTCAAAAAAAAATAAAATTAAGTATGTTTATTTTCAAGAGTTAACTATCCTAGAAATCCAGTTCAATTACAATTTAAAAAGAGATTTACAATACATTAAAGATATTGAGATAAAACATAACTATACGTCTTCTCATACAGATTTAGTAAAGGTATCAGTAATAATGTTTTTATCTGAAGTACTATCAAATGTTATTACGCATCAAAAAAGAGATATACAATTATATAATTATATAGAGGAATCTTTAATTTGGTATGATATAAATAAATCTAACACTTATTTTCATATGATTTTCTTAATTGAATTAACAAGATATTTAGGATTTTATCCAGATATGCTAAGTAATAATTTCAAATATTTTAATCTTGAAGGGGGATCATATGAAAAATCAAAAACTAGTGAATATTCAATTACTGGAGATAGTTTAAATTTATTTAATCAAATTTTAGGCATAAAATTTGATAGTAACCCTTTACCAGCTTTAAACTCTAAAGATAAGATGGAAATTATAAATATTATTTTAACTTATTATAAATTACATATTAATAATTTCAAGCCAATCAAGTCATTAGAAATAGTTAAAAACATATTTAGTTAGTATTGAAAAAAATTACATATATAGTATTCTTCTTCTGTAGTATAATAAACTATTCTCAAGAAATTTTTCTCTTGGATTCAGAAACAATGCATCCTATTGTTGGGGTGGCTGTGCATAGTGATACGGGGAATAATGTTTTTTCTGATTTTGATGGCAAGGTTCTGCTAGACTCTTTTGATAATGATGAGTTAGTTATTTTTAAACATTTGTCTTATAAAACAAAATCAATTGAAAAGCATCTGATTGAAAATGTGGTATTGTTATCAATGAATACACATTCTTTAGATCAAATTATAATTTCTGCTTCAAGATTTGCCCAAGATATTAAGGAAATTCCACAAAAGATACTTCAAATAAATAAACAAGGGATTACTATAAGCAATCCTCAAACAAGTGCTGATCTATTGAATATGAGTGGCCATGTTTATATTCAAAAAAGTCAACTAGGAGGCGGCAGCCCAATAATTAGAGGCGTGTCAACCAATCGTTTAGTATTGTCAGTTGATGGAGTAAGATTAAACAATGCAATTTATAGAGCAGGAAATACTCATAACATAATTTCAATTGATCCATTCTCTATAGAAAATACTGAGATTATAATGGGATCTAGTTCCGTTATGTATGGAAGTGATGCTATTGGTGGAGCAATGAATTTTTATACCAAAAAACCTAAATTTTCAGAAACTCAAACTCCATTGATATTAATTAATTCTACTTTGCGTAGTGCATCTGCAAATAATGAAAAAACAGGTCATTTTGATATAAATATAGGTTTTAAAAAATGGGGGCTTTTAACTAGTTTTTCACGAAATGATTTTGATAATTTAAGAATGGGGAAACATGGTTTATCAGATTATTTAAGACCAGAATATATTGATATTGTAAATGGACTTGACTCAATTATTCAAAACCCAAATCCTAGAGTTCAAAAATACACACAATATTCCCAGTTTAATTTTATGCAGAAGGTGTTATTTAGGCCAAATAAGAATATTACTGCTGATCTTGGAATTCATTATTCTTCAACATCTGATATACCAAGGTATGACAGGCTTATTAGGTATAATAACCAAAATGATTTACACTACAGCGAATGGTATTATGGCCCACAGGAGTGGCTATTAATAAATAGTCAAATTTCTATAAATACTGAAAATTCAAAGCTATTTGATAGAGCTAAATTTACTACAGCATATCAAAAATTTAATGAAAGTAGGAATAGCAGAAAAATTTATGATATTATAAAGAGCATTAGGGATGAAAAAGTAAATATTTTTTCAATAAACTTAGACTTTATCAAATCAATTTCTGATAATTCGAATATATCTTATGGCGTGGAATATCTAAATAATAAAATAAATTCTAAATCTCGTTTGCTGAATATAGATGAACTTATCATCTATGAAAATGCTAGTAGATATCCAAATAATTCTACTTGGAAATCAGCAGCAACATATTTAAACTATAAGAATAGGCTAAAAGAGAATATTATTTTTCAGTCTGGGATAAGGTATAGTCATATATCAATTAAGGCTGATTTGTCAGAAAATAATCGGTTTTTTGATCTCCCATTTACAAATGCTGATATTAGTACTGGAGCATTGGTTGGAGGTGTTGGGATAAGTTGGATTCAAAATGAAAATTATAGATGGAAACTAAATTTGAATACTGCTTTTAGAGCTCCTAATCTTGATGATGTTGCTAAAATTTTTGACTCTGAGCCTGGATCAGTTGTGGTCCCTAATCCTGACTTAAAACCTGAAAGATCTCTTGGAGTTGATTTAGGAGGCTCTATTACTTTTCCCAAAATTAGCTTTGACTTCTCCACATATTTTACTTATCTATATAATAGTTTGATAAGAGCAGATTTTGAATTAGAAAATGGAGCTACTCAAATCATATATGATGGGGAATTGAGCAATGTCCAGGCTATTCAAAATGGGTCAAGGTCTAGGATTTATGGAATTGAAATAGGGTTAACTGCTCAATTAGCTACAAAATTAAAGGCAGTTACTAGATATAATTTCATCGATGGCAAGCAGAAAGATGATTATTCAATTTCAATGCCCATTAGGCATGTACCCCCTCAATTTGGCAGTCTTCATTTAGTATATTCCAGCAAAAAAATTATTTTAGATGGATTCATCAATTATAATTCAAAGATTCCATTTTATAAATTAGCACAATCTGAAATTGATAAGCCGCATTTGTATGCTATGGATAGCAATGGGAATCCGTATTCCCCATCATGGTATACGATAAACTTAAGGTCAAGCTATATTATTTCTGATAATATTTCAATTGTTGCCAGTATAGAAAATCTTACAAATAAGCTGTATAGACCATACTCATCAGGAATTTCAGCTCCTGGAATTAATTTTATATTTGCTATTAAGTATAGTATGTAAAATGAAAAAAACTTCTTACAAAAATCCTGAGATTTTAAACAAAATAGAAAATTATTGTTCATATCAGGAAAGATGTAAAAAAGAGGTTATAAAAAAACTTTTTACATTAAATTTAGATCAATCAGAATTAGATGATATCATTAATTATTTAATTAAAAATGATTATATCAATGAGGAAAGATTTGCTTTAGCATTTACTCAAGGAAAGTTTAGAATAAAAAAATGGGGAAAAATCAAAATCATATTAGAATTAAAAAAAAGGGCAATAGATATTAATTTAATTAACAAGGCAATAAATCAAATTACTGATTCAGATTATATAGGAATTTTTGATAAGCTATCATTAAAAAAATATAAATCATTAACTGGGTCAAAGGATTCCAAAAAAAGAAAATTTATTAACTTCCTTTCTTATCGTGGCTGGGAATACGATTTAATAATAAGAAAGGTCAACGACTTTTTGTAGCGGTTGTGTATCCAAAGGAGAAAAGGTATGCTCGCCCAGGCATTGGAACCAGATTTGTCTCAGAATATTCAGTATCAAATATATTATTTATAATTAGAGAGAAATTAAGGTTCTTAATAATTAAAGTATTCTTTATATCAACAACAGTATAATTTTCACCAGTTGTTCTTTCAGAATATTTATAGACAAGTGACCCAGATAAATTTTTTCTTATAGCAAGATTAATACTTGATGTTATATGATGTTTTAATGAATTGATAGCATATCTTGAGAATTGAATTTCTGAAGGCTCTAGATCATCTTTTAGATAGCTATACCCAAAATTTATATAATGAGTTTTTTTATTCTTTCCATAAAGTTTAATTCTCATAGAAGCCTCTAAACCGCTGGTATTTAACTCTCTTATATTAGTAGCTTGCCAAGGGTCTGACTCTATAGTTTTCACATAATCAATGAGATCTTTGGCTTTTCTGTTGAACAGAACAAGGGAAAAATTTAACTTATTTTTAAAATAACGAATTCCAATTTCTTCAGAAAGTGCTTTTTCTGGAATTAATTTTTCATTTCCAATAGTGGTTGGACTACTATAATATAGATCTGTGTATGTAGGGGCTCTATAGGTGTATCCTAGATTAGTATAGATTCTAAAATTATCATTTATTTTATAACCAATATCTAAACCTGGAAATGCAAGAAAATTCCTAAAGAAATTATCCTTATAATTTTTATTGAATTTGAAGTCTGAGAAATAATTAAAAGCAACCCCAGGAGTAATATCAAGCCTATTTTTTAGTAGTTTAAATTGATGTTCTATGAATATATTTATCATAGTCCTTTTTCTATTACCTAAATTATTACTGGAAAGAGACACAGCTGCCACATCGATTCCAAAACCAGTAATTCCAGCTTTAGATGTACTGGAGCCATTTAATTCAACACCTATCTTATTAGTAATGTGGAGGTTTCTATAAACTGATGGATCATGTCTTAGATATATATACATGTCTTGATTCCTTTTCCAGTATATTTTTGGTTTAATTATTACAGAGCCACTTTTGATTTCAGTACTAATTCCTAATAAACTTGCCTGTGTTTCTTCATACTGATCTATTGCTTCGGGGCTTGCATAGAATCCGTTAGCCCCAAATTTTCTCTCGTTAAAAGATGCGATCATATTAAAGGGCAATGCTTTTATTTTAAAATTGCTTTTTATAAAATTGTTATTATTTGTAAAGTCAGTGTTGTATCTATATCCTTCTGATGATTGTCTTGAATAATGAGTTATAAATGATGAATTTTCATATGATTGATGGAGAGTCAAAGAGGCATCTCTTTGTTCAAATGATCCAAATCCAATTTTTCTAGATCGTTCATTTTTTACAGCTTCCTTTGTAACAATATTTATAGCACCAGTAAATGCATTTTGTCCATATATTCTGGAAGCAGCACCTTTTATAATTTCTACTCTTTCTATTACATCAATAGGAATTGCCATATTCATTGTATGATGTCCTGTTTGGGCATCTTCAACTTTGAATCCATCTATGAGTAGTAGAGTTTGATCAAAGGTCCCACCTCTTATATATAAATCTGCTTGTATTCCTGAAACTCCTCTACGCCTAATATCTACTCCTGCTATTTGTTGTAACAATTCACTTACATTAGTTGCAGGACTACTTTTAATTTCTTCCTTTGTAATAACCTGAATAGTCCTAGAATTTTCAGAAAAGGGCAATTCAATTCTTGGAGATGAAATAATTTCTATTGCTTCTAAATTTATTTCTTTATCAATTTCTACAGTATTTTCAATTTTTTGTGAACTTATATTTTGTAAAAAAAGTGTTGCTAATAGAATTGAAAAAAATCTTTTTTTCATTGTAAAATTATTTTAAAATAAAGTTAGCTAATTACTTTTATTTGGTATAATAGATTATTCTACTAATGCAGTTATTTTATTCTCTTTGAGCTCAACGGTTCCAGAGTTTATTGGAAGAAAAAACCCTCTTTCAGGACCTTTTTCAAACATATCTTTTATAGAATCATCTAGTTTGATATCACCATAAATTTTAATATACCCTTTTTTAAGACTTGATACGATCGCTGCGTGATTATTTAGCATTTCAAATTCGCCTTGAACACCTGGTACAGCAACAGAATTAACTTCTCCGCTATAAATTATTTTTTCTGGCGAAATGATCTCTAAAAACATATTAAAAAATTTCTTAGAATTTAAACTTCAGCTAACATTTTTTCGCCAGCCTTTATTGCTTCTTCAATTGTTCCTTTTAGATTAAATGCAGCTTCTGGCAAATGATCTAGTTCACCATCCATTATCATATTAAAACCTTTTATAGTGTCTTTAATGTCAACCAATACTCCAGGAGTACCAGTGAATTGTTCTGCTACATGAAAAGGCTGAGATAGGAATCTTTGAACCCTCCTTGCTCTACCAACTGCCATTTTATCATCTTCAGAAAGTTCTTCCATTCCCAAAATTGCTATAATATCTTGAAGTTCCTTATAGCGTTGTAAAAGCTCTTTTACCCTTTGAGCACAATTATAATGTTCTTCTCCAATAATTTCAGGT
>JAAZXZ010000109.1 GCA_014239895.1 Flavobacteriaceae bacterium | reverse complement strand
ACAGGATATTTTATTTTTACTTGGAGTGACTTTGACGATGTCTGGTTTAATTATAAAATTCAATAAGATTACTTTAGGAGGAATTTTATTAATACTCTTTGTTATCTATACTTACTTTGTTCCTGATTTAAATTTTCTTTTGGTTAATGTAGTTGGAATTACTTTTGGAATGTTGCTTCCAGGATTCGCTCTCTATTTTTACAAGGAAAATGAATAAGGAAATTGAAAAATTACTTTTTAATCCAATTAGACTCAAAATTATTTCTTTTTTGATAACCGTTGAGTATGGTAATTTTAATGCTCTTATTGAAATTACAGATGCTTCAAAGGGGAATCTCAGTATTCAGCTTAAAAAATTGAATGAAGCAAAACTTATTAAAATCAAAAAATATTTTCAAAAAAGTTATCCTAGAACAGATTATTCAATAACGAAGAAGGGTAGAAAAGATTTTGAATATTTTTTCAAACAATTAGAATTATATAATAAGAAAAAATAAATAGTTAAATTTGGGCACCATTATTGATATGTACGGTACACACAACATAATAATCAGAAAATCATGATTCAGATAAAAGATTTACATAAATCCTATAAGATGGGGTCTAATTCTTTACATGTTTTAAAGGGAATAAACTTTACCGTAAAGGAGGGAGAGTTAGTTGCTATTATGGGTTCATCAGGATCGGGAAAATCAACGTTATTGAATATTTTAGGAATGTTGGATCTTTTAGATAAAGGAACTTATGATTTAGATGGGGTTCCAATTAAAGATTTAGATGAAACTAAAGCAGCAAATTATAGAAATAAATTTCTTGGCTTCGTATTTCAATCTTTCAATTTGATAAATTATAAAACTGCTTTAGAAAATGTAACCCTTCCTTTATATTATCAGGGTGTAAACAGAAAAGAAAGAGAAACTACAGCTTTAGAATATTTGAATCAAGTTGGTCTAAAAGAATGGGCAACTCACCTGCCAAGTGAACTTTCAGGAGGGCAAAAACAAAGAGTTGCTATTGCAAGAGCAATGGTTACCCAACCAAAAGTATTATTGGCAGATGAGCTTACAGGAGCATTGGATTCAAAGACATCAAAAGAAGTAATGGCGTTGATTCAGGAGATTAATAAAAGTGGAAAAACAATTTTAATTGTGACTCATGAGGAGGATATTGCAAAAATGTGTTCAAGGATTGTTAGGCTGAAGGATGGAATCATTATGGAAGACAAAAAGAATAAAATGGTAAAAGCTATATAATGTTTAGTAGGGATCGTTGGTTAGAAATTTTTGATACAATTAAAAAGAATAAGCTTAGAACTTTTCTTTCAGGATTTACTGTGGCTTTAGGTATTTTAATCTTTGTAGTTCTTTTTGGATTTGGAAACGGTTTAGACAATACCTTCGATAAATATTTTAAAGATGATGCTTTAAATACAATGTGGATTAATACTGGAAGGACATCTAAACCTTATATGGGATATAAAGCCAATCGACAGATTGAATTTGATAATGATGATTTAGAGGATATCTCATCAAGATTTGCGTTTTATATTGACGGTATTACTCCAAGAATTTCATCAAGTGGAAATATAGGATATAAATTAAAATCTAATAATTACTCCGTAAGAGGAGTGGCCCCTTCTCATCAAAAAAATGAAATGACCATAATGATGCAAGGAAGGTATATAAATGGTTTGGATGTGGATAATAAAGAGAGAAATGTGGTTATTGGAAGATTAGTAAAACAAGATTTATTTGGAGACGAAAATGCATTAGGAAAATTTGTTTCTGGTGAAGGAAGATCCTGGAAAGTAATTGGAGTTTTTCAAGACGATGGAGGAGATAATGAAGAAAGAATGGTTTATGTACCTTATACTACATTACAGTTGATTCAAAAAAATACTGATAAATTAAGACAAATTATTATTTCCTATAAGCCTGAAATTGGTTATGGTGGAGCAGTTGCTTTTGAAGATAAAATAAAGAAATATTTAAAGCAAAAGAAATTCATTGATCCTAGGGATCCCCGTGGAATTTTTATCAGAAGTGCTGCGTCAGATTTAAAAGAGAATGATCAATTCAAAAGTGCACTTTCATCAATAATTTTATTTGTTGGTATTGGGACTTTATTGGCGGGTGTTATAGGAATTTCCAATATAATGGTTTTTGTTGTTAAAGAAAGAACCAAGGAACTTGGAATTAGAAAAGCAATTGGAGCAACTCCCAGTTCAATAATAGGAATGATTATTCAGGAGGCAATATTTATTACTACTATTTCAGGGTATGTTGGATTATTAGTTGGAATAGGAATATTAAAATTAATTGGAAACACATTAGAAGCAGATTACTATATTACAGATCCATACGTAGATTTGAATACTGCAATTTTAGCAACTTTTTTATTAATTGGTTTTGGAGTTTTCGCAGGTTATATTCCAGCTAAAAGAGCAGCTAGAATTAAACCTATTGAAGCTATAAGAGATAATTAGAATGAAAAGAATATTTGATAGAGATACATGGCAAGAAATTTTTGGATCTATCCAAAAAAATAAAGTTAGAACTATCATTACAATGATAGGAGTTCTATGGGGAATTTTTATATATATTGCCCTATCAGGCTCTTCAAAAGGATTAGATAATGGATTTGAGAGAGCATTTCAATCAATAGCTTCCAATAGTATTTTTGTTTGGGCTCAATCTACAAGTATCCCCTATGGTGGATATAAATCCGAAAGGCGTATACAGTTAAAATTGGGAGACGTAGAAATTCTTAAAAAAAGAGTAAAAGGAATTAAATTTATTGCACCTAGGAATGTAGCTGGAGTTTTTGGTTCAGCAGGAGGAAATATTGTTAGAGGAACTAAAACAGGAACATATGCTATTTATGGTGAGTTTCCCGAATATATTAAGATAGCAACTGCAAAAATATTTGACGGAGGAAGGTTTATCAATGAGTCTGACATAAAAAATGAAAGAAAAGTATGCGTAATTGGTGAAAGAACTCAGCTAGAACTTTTTGAAGAGAATGAAAATCCAATAGGTCAATTTATAAGTATAAATAAAATTAATTTTAGAGTAGTTGGAGTACATAAGTTTGTGCAAGGCGGAGGTTTTGGAGACGATGGAGATATTTATATACCTTTTGCAACTTTTAGAAAAATATTTAACACTGGAGATAATGTTGGGTGGTTTATGATTGCAGCAGATGAAAATATTGATGGATTAAAAGTAGAGAAAGATATTAAGGCAACTCTAAAGGAAATACACACAATACATCCAGATGATGAACGAGGAATTGGAGGGTTTAATCTAGGAGAAGTTTTTACAAAAACTATGAACTTTGCTAATGGTCTTACCTTTTTATCATTGATTGTAGGAATTGCAACTATTCTAGCTGGAGTAATTGGAATTGGGAATATTCTATTGATTTCAGTTAAAGAAAGAACAAAAGAAATTGGAATTAGAAGAGCATTAGGGGCAACTCCGTCAGAGGTTAGATCTCAAATTATTTTAGAATCAGTTTTTTTAACTGTTCTAGCTGGGATAATTGGAATAATTTTAGGAGCATTAGTTTTATATGGAATAAATGCTGCAACGTTAGATATGACAGATTTTCCATATACTAACCCAACAGTGCCAATTCCATATGTTTTGGGAGCACTATCACTAATGATAATTTTGGGAACATTGATGGGAATGATTCCTGCACAAAAGGCAGTTAGTGTTAAACCTATTGATGCATTAAGAGAAGAATAATTAATTAAATAAATAATATGAAATATTTAAAACACATCGGAATTATATTGTTAATCTTAGGCATTTTATTTGCCAGCGCTTTCTTTATTAAGTCTAATAGTAAGTCTTCAATTGTATATGATACACAAACATTAATAACTACAACTATTGAAGAAAAAATTGTAGCAACGGGGAAAGTATTACCAGAGGATGAGGTAAATATTGTACCTCAAATTGCTGGAATTATTCAAGAGATTTATGTAGAAGAGGGAGATGAAATTTTTGCTGGAGATTTAATAGCTAGGATTAAAGTAGTTCCTAATGAGCAGACACTTAATAGTGCAGAGGGAAGAGTTAAAAATGCACAAATTGTAATGAAGAATTCAAAAATTGAGTTTGAAAGAAATAAGGCGTTATATAAAAAAGAGATCATATCAGAACAAGAGTATAATTCTTCTGAATTACGCTATAATCAGGATATGCAAAACTTATCCAATACAAAAAGTGATTTGCAAATAATAAAACTAGGTTCTTCAGGAGGATCTAGTATAACTAATACTAACATTAGAGCAACAGTTTCAGGAACTATTTTAGAAATCCCTGTTGAAGAGGGTGATCAAGTAATTCAAGCCAATACATTTAATGCTGGAACTATTATAGCAACAATAGCAGATTTAAATCAAATGATTTTTGAAGGACAAGTTGATGAGGGTGAAGTTGGAAAATTAAAAGTTGGTATGCCATTAGCTGTTACTTTAGGAGCAATTGAAAATAAGGAGTATGAGGCTAAGTTAAGGTTAATAGCTCCTAAAGGAACGGAGGTTGCAGGAGCAATTCAATTCAAAATTGAAGGAGAAGTTTATTTAGATGATGAATATGTAGTTAGAGCAGGATATAGTGCTAATGCGTCAATTATTACTGATAAAAAATCTGATATTACTGCTATTAGTGAAGCATTATTACAATATGACTCAAAAACAAAAAACCCATATGTAGAAATAGAAACATCTAGTCAAAAGTTTGTAAGGAGAGATGTTGAATTAGGCATCTCTGATGGAGTAAATGCTGAGCTTTTAAGTGGAGTAAAAAAATCAGACAAAATTAAAGTTTGGAATAAAACTGAGCCTGTCAAAAGAGGGGAGACTGACACTTCTTCTGATGACGGTTCTTATGATTAAAAAAAATATTATATGAAATTATTAAAGTACTTATTTGTAATTATTATTGTCCCAAATATTCTAATTGGTCAGAAATCATGGACATTGCAGCAGTGTGTTGATAGAGCATTAGAAATGAATATTTCAATTAAGCAATCCAAATTAAATTATGCTGGATCTGAAATTGAAAAGCAAGGAGCAATTGGAAATTTTTTGCCTAATATAAATATTGGAAGTAGCCATTCTTGGAATGTTGGTTTGAACCAAAATATTACTACTGGTTTACTGGAAAATGTAACTACTCAGTTT
>JAAZXZ010000075.1 GCA_014239895.1 Flavobacteriaceae bacterium | reverse complement strand
TTACTGTGCTATTTATACTATACTCAATAATGCTTTCAGTAATTGGAATAAACAACGCACTTGTAATAGCTTTCTTATGCGCATTACTTAACATCATACCATATATTGGACCTTTAATTGGTTTAGTATTAATGGGGCTTTTAACAATGACAAATTATATAGATCCTGTTTTAGTTAAAGAGATGCTTTCAAAAGTGGTATACATTTTTATAGGGTTTTCTGTAGTTCAATTAATTGATAATTTTATGATACAGCCATATATTTTCTCAAAGAGTGTAAAATCACACCCTTTAGAAGTTTTTGTTGTTATCATTACCTCAGGTGTTCTTTTTGGGATTATCGGTCTTATAATAGCTATACCGTTATATACTAGCATAAAGGTTATTTACTCATCATATTCAGGTAAAGAAACGTAGAGAATACCCCCTGTTAATAGTTTTATAAATCTTTCATCAGAATATGTTTTAGCAAGATGCCCCAATCCTGTATAGAATGATTTTCCACCCTTGTATTCATGAAACCACGTAATTGGGTGGGTTTTCCCATGTTTTCCTCCAAAATAAGTTGTCTCGTCAAGATTCAACAAAACAGTTATGCTAGGATTAATATTATAATAATTATACCATTCATCTCTGATATCCCAAGTGCTTTCTAAGTGTTTTGTAGATATATGAGAAGTATTGATTGTATTTATAGTTGCAAATGATGTTCCTGGTGGATGACTTTTGAAATAAGCACCAACTAATTCACCATACCAACTCCATTTATATTCAGTATCTGCAGCAGAATGAATACCTACAAAGCCTCTGCCCTTACTTATAAATTCTTCCATTGTTTTCTGCTCAGTGATATTTAATATATCTGATGTAGTATTTAAAAATATTATAGTATTAATGTTTTTCAAATTCTTTACTGTTATCACATTTGAATTTGCAGAATGGTAAACATTAAAACGGTTCTCTTTGCCAATATTTGTAATTAGCTCCTTACCTGCTTTTATTGCTGAACGATGTACAAAACCTTTTGTTTCAGTTATAACAAGAACTGAGAAAGAATTTTCATCGCTACAATGTAAACATTCAATCTCTTGCTTAGGAAATAGAAAGGAAATAAAAATGTAGAATATTATGGAGTAATTATAGATCATTATAAAATTAATTACAGGAAGTTAATAAAAATTAATCACTAATTTTATAGATCTGAAATACATTAAATATGATTAATGATACTGTTTTGATTATTGGAGCTAATGGCCAATTAGGCTCTGTATTATCTAAAGAACTTCAAAAAATTCATAGTAAAGACAATGTAATAGCATCTGATGTTTACTTAAATTCTACTTTTGATGGAGTTTTTGAAATAATTGATGCTACAGATATAAAGGCTATAGAAAATATAGTTAATAAGTATACTGTAAATCAAATTTATCATCTTGCAGCAATTTTATCTGCTAAAGGTGAGAAAAACCCTTTAAGGACTTGGGATTTAAATATAAGAATGATGCTTAATGTTTTTGAAGTAGCAAGAATAAATAATGTAAAAAAAGTATTTTTTCCAAGCTCTATAGCCGTTTTTGGAGATAAAGCACCACTTGAGAGCACTCCTCAATCTGCATTTTTAAATCCTGCAACTGTATACGGAATGAGTAAGGCAGCAGGAGAAAATTGGGTACAATACTATTTTAATAAATATGGATTGGATGTTCGTTCAATTAGATATCCTGGAATTATTGGTTATCAATCTATGCCTGGAGGAGGTACTACTGATTATGCAGTGGATATTTATCATAGTGCAGTTAAAAAAGAGAAATACTCGTGTTTTTTAAATCCAGAAACTAAATTGCCAATGATATTTATGGATGATGCTATAAGATCAACTATTGAGTTAATGCAAGCACCAAAAGAAAATATTAAAACAAGAACATCTTATAATTTAGGGAGTATGAGTTTTAGTCCAAATGAAATTACAGAAGAAATTCAAAAACTATATCCAAATTTTAAAGTTGAATATAATGCAGATTTTAGACAAGAAATTGCAGATAAATGGCCAAAGAGTATTAATGATGATGAAGCAAGAAAAGATTGGAATTGGAAGCCAAAATATGATTTAAAATTGATGACATTGGTAATGTTAGAAAAGTTAGAAGAAAAATATAATACAACCACATTAAAATAAAACGACATGTACGGAGCTATTAAGAAGAATTTACAAAAGGAATTAAAAGAGATTCAAGAGGCAGGGCTGTATAAGACAGAGCGTGTTATAACTACCTCTCAAGATGTTGTTATTAAGGTTTCTACTGGTGAAGAGGTAATTAATTTTTGTGCAAATAATTATTTAGGTTTATCTAATAATAAAGAAGTTATTCAAGTAGCAAAAGAAACATTGGATTCTCATGGTTTTGGAATGTCTTCCGTTCGTTTTATTTGCGGAACACAAGATATACATAAGCAATTAGAGGATAAAATTGCTGAATTCTTTCATTGTGAAGACGCCATTTTATATGCAGCTGCTTTTGATGCAAATGGAGGGGTTTTTGAGCCTTTATTAAGCAAAGAAGATGCAATAATTTCAGACTCCTTAAATCACGCTTCTATTATTGATGGTGTTCGTTTATGT
>JAAZXZ010000135.1 GCA_014239895.1 Flavobacteriaceae bacterium | reverse complement strand
ATAGTCAGATTCATTAGAAAATGTTAAAGCTAACATTCCTTGTTTCTTTAAATTAGTCTCATGTATTCTAGCAAATGATTTAACAATTACTGCACACACTCCAAGATGACGTGGCTCCATTGCTGCATGCTCCCTAGAGGAGCCTTCACCATAATTATGATCACCTACAACTACTGTGTCAATTCCTTTAGATTTATAAAATCTCTGAACATCTGGGACTCCTGCATATTCACCGGTATATTGATTTTTAACAAAGTTTGTTTTTTTATTAAATGCATTAACCGCACCAATTAAGCAATTATTAGAAATATTATCTAAATGGCCTCTATATCTTAACCAAGGACCTGCCATAGAAATATGATCTGTTGTACATTTACCAAGAGTTTTAATTAACAGTTGTGCATCTTTTATATTATTTCCTATAGGTTTAAAAGGTTCTAGTAATTGCAGCCTTTCTGATTTAGAATTGACCTTAACTTCTATCTCACTTCCATCAGCTATAGGATCTATATAGCCAGAATCTTTACAATCAAAACCTTTATCAGGTAGCTCTAAACCAGTAGGTGGCTCTAACTTCACCTTATCGCCATTTTCATTGACCAAACTATCATTTAAAGGATCAAAATCAAGTCTCCCAGAAATTGCAATCGCAGCTACTATTTCAGGTGAGCCTACAAAAGCATGTGTGTTAGGATTTCCATCAGCTCGTTTAGAAAAATTTCTATTAAATGAATGAACAATAGTATTCTTTTCTTCTCCTTTTCTATCACTTCTGTCCCATTGACCAATACAAGGTCCGCAAGCATTACTGAATATTGTAGCATCTAAATCTTCAAATATTTTCAATATACCATCTCTTTCTGCAGTATATCTAACCTGTTCGGATCCTGGATTAATTCCAAAATCTGATTTTGTAATTAATTTTTTTTCTAGTGCTTGTTTCGCTATTGAAGCTGCTCTTGTTAAATCTTCATAAGATGAATTTGTACATGAACCTATTAATCCCCAATCTACATCCAAAGGCCAATCATTCTCTTTAGCCTTTGTTGCCATTTCTGAAATTGGAGTTGCCAAATCAGGTGTAAATGGACCATTTAAATGCGGTCTTAATTCACTTAAATCAATTTCAATTAATTGATCAAAATATTTATTAGGATTTTTATATACTTCTTTATCCCCTGTAAGATATTCTTTGATTTTATTTGCAGCATCAGCAATTTTACTTCTTCCTGTTGCATTTAAATACCTTTCCATTGATTCATCATAGCCAAAAGTAGATGTAGTTGCCCCAATTTCAGCACCCATATTACAAATTGTACCTTTTCCAGTACATGACATTGATTTTGCACCAGGCCCAAAATACTCAATAACACATCCTGTTCCTCCCTTAACTGTTAGTATTCCTGCAACCTTTAATATAACATCTTTTGGAGCAGTCCATCCTGAAAGTTTACCAGTTAATTTAACTCCAATTATTTTTGGAAATTTTAGTTCCCAAGGCATACCTGCCATCACATCAACAGCATCAGCACCCCCAACTCCTATTGCAATCATGCCTAATCCCCCTGCATTTACAGTATGGGAATCTGTTCCTATCATCATTCCCCCTGGAAATGCATAGTTCTCTAATACAACTTGATGAATAATCCCAGCGCCAGGTTTCCAAAAACCTATACCATATTTATTTGATACTGTTTTTAAAAATTTAAAAACTTCATTACTAATAGAATTTGCTCTCTTTAAATCTTTATCAGCTCCAAGTTTAGCTTGTATAAGGTGATCACAATGAACAGTTGTTGGGACAGAAACCCTAGATTTACCCGCTTGCATAAACTGCAATAAAGCCATTTGTGCTGTAGCATCCTGACATGCTATCCGATCAGGTTTAAAATTCACATAATCCTTACCTCTTGTAAAGGGGTTTTTAAAATTATCCCAAAGATGCGAGTATAGTATTTTTTCAGAAAGTGTTAATGGTGATTTAATTGATTTTCTTGCATTATCAACATTCTTGACAATGTTTTCATAAACCTTTTCAATTATATCAAAATCATAAATCATAAAAAATTATTTTTTTAACCAATTACTATAGAAATTGCAATCTCTATGTTCCATAGATATCTTTATAAAAGTCTCAGTAATTTTAGAGTCCTGCCATTTCTCAATTTCCTTTAACTGCTTGTTCTGTAAAGCAAGTTTTTGAATTTTTAAGTAATCTTTAGAGAAATCTGCAACATGTTCATCGTATCTGTTAGATACCGTAAGAATTTTAAATTTTATTGGATTAACTCTATCTTCATCTTGATATACAATACTAACTTCATCTTCTTTAAGATTAGAAATTTGAGAATATAATTCAGGATCCATTTTAGTTAATTCAAAGCTATAATCTTGAGTCTCAGGATTTATCAAAAGACCTCCATCAAATTTTGTTTCTTTCTCATCACTAGCCTCTTTAGCAGCATCAGAAAAAGTTAAATCTCCAGAGACAACCCTTTCTCTTATATTTTCAATTTTATCTTTTGCTTCCTTTATATCTTTAGAATTTATCTTTGGCCTCAATAAAATATGTCTTACATCATATTCCTGTCCACGTATCTTTTCTAAAAAAATAATATGATAGCCGAATTCAGATTCAAATGGTTCAGATATTTCACCCTCTCCAAGACCAAAAGCAACTTCATTAAATTCTTTAACCATAGGAGATCTCTTTCTATTTATTGTGTATTTACCTCCATTTTTTCTTGAAGGCATGTCATCACTATAAAGGACAGCTTTTGTAACAAAACTCGCTCCATTTTCCACTACATCAGCTTTAAATTGTCTTAATCTATCTACTACTTTTTGTTTTTCTTCATCAGTAGTTTTTGGAATTATTATAATTTGTGAAACTCTTAACTCTGTGCCAAAAATTGGTCTGTCTTTTTTAGGAATCGAATTAAAAAATTGTCTTACCTCTTCAGGTGTAACTTCTATATCTTCAATTATTGATTCTTGCATCTTTTTTGCTAATTCGGAGTTTTTATTAAGTTCAAACATTTCAGATCTTAATTCTTGTTCTGAACTCTTATTATAGTATTCAATTAATTTATCCATTGATCCTATCTGCTGAGCAAACATATTAATCTGTTGGTCTACATATGACTGAATCTCAGAATTATTAACGACAATACTATCCTGAATAGCTTGATGCTGATATAGTTTATCTTCTAACAATTTGCCAAATATTTGACATCTAGTTATGTCCTTAGTTGATACGCCCGAGACTCTTAATTGCGCAAATTGTTTGTCAATGTCAGAATCTAGTACTACAAAATCGCCTATTACAGCTGCTACTCCATCAATTTTTACCCTTTCATTATTTTCTTGAGGAAATAAAACTTCAGAAATGAAAAATAATAGGCAAAAAATAATATATCTATTCATCATTATATATTTCTAATTTATTGGTTTCAATTGCATTATCAAGGATTTCTCTTTTTATCTTGTTTACCAATTCAACCTTTCTTTTATTTACAATCATATACTCTAGAGTAGGGGAAACATATTCTATCGGAGCATATTGACCTTTTGTTAGTAAACTTGTAATTTTAATCAAATATAATCCTAAAGAATCTTTGAATTGAAAAAATTTGTATTTTTTTAACGAATTATATCTATAATTATTCAATATGGGAATGGTTTTAAAGAGCTCATTTCTTCTGTGCCAGGTGGAATCATCAAATGAAGAAGATATAAATTGATATGAAATTGAATCTAATAAGACTTTATCTTGTTCCTTGTATCTTCTTAATTTACCTCTAATTTGACTTACATCAGGATTAGTATTTGATATGTAAATGAATACATATTGTATTAAATCCTCATTTAATTTAAATACTTCGTAATTCCTTTTGTAAAGACTGTCTAATTCAATAGAATCAGTTTCTAATTTAATTGTGGAATTAACCAGTGCTTCTAAATAGCTATTAGAAAGTAATTCTGTTTCATAATCATATACCATAGAAGTAATTTTAGACAAGTTATTTTCAGATAAATTAAGTCTAGCTCCAGATCTTAAAATCTTGTTTATTGCCCAATTATTTACAAGTTCATTAACTTTTAAAATTGAGTCAGATAATTCTTGCTTGTCAGTTATTAATCCTTGAATATCTTCTTCAAACAGATATTCCTGATTTAATCTTGCAATAGGATTTGAATCTTTTGGAGTAAAATAATTTTCACATGAAATGATACTAAAAAATAAGATGATTAGACTTCTTTTCATTACTTTTTTAATGATTTTTTAATTCGTTTTAATATTTTTTTATTTATAATAACTGAATTATTTTCTTTTAATTCAGTTATCCAGTTATTTTCTAAAAAGTCTTGATAATCACTGATTATCTCACCCATATTATCATCAAATGAGGAATATTTTGATTTATTAGATTGATAAAATTCTTTAATATTAATTGAATCACTACTGGCAACATTCCATATTTTTTCTTGCATTAAGTCAAATAGCAATAATCCTTCCTTATATTCCTTTAAAATATACTTATACTCTAAATTCTCATCCTCCAGATTATCTTTATATGTTTCTAATAGATTTTTGTTTATGAAATCCTTATACATTTTAAATACAACATCCTCTTTATTTTTTAAATTAATAGATATTTTATTTTCTTCAATATAAGTAGCAAAGTCTGAGAAATTATAGTTTTTATTATGGATTTTAATTAAGCTTTTTTCTTCTTCAATAGTATCTAAAATTTTCCAAGAATCATTAATTATTGATAAAAAATATTTTAAATTTTTATTTTCATAATTAAGATTGTATTTATCTAAAAGCATTGCATAAAAAGAGTTTGAGATAATTGATGAACGCGAGCTTCTTTTTATTTTATTTAATAAAATAGATTTCATTTCACCTATAGGCTTTAACTTATTCTTGGAATATAACTTAATAATATGCCATCCGTCTTTTGTTTCTACTGGAGAAGACACTTCATTTGGTTTATTTAAACTAAAAGCCATATTTTCAAATTTAATAGAACTAAATTGACCACTAGTAAAGGGGTTTAGTTTGCCTCCTTTAAAAGACGTTTTCTTGTCTTCAGAATATTTTATAGCTAATGACTCAAAATTTGAACCTTTTTCAATTGAATCATATAAACCATATATTTTTTCTTTAGATCCAGGCTTATTTTTATATGCCATTATATGGCCAACATTTATTTCTCCAAGAGAATTTTTTTTAT
>JAAZXZ010000070.1 GCA_014239895.1 Flavobacteriaceae bacterium | reverse complement strand
GAGATCAATCTAGCAATATTTAATCCTTGTTCTGCTTCAGGGGTTGCATTACCAACAATTACATCATCAATCCTAGATTTATCAAGAGTAGGAATTTTATTTACCATATATTCAATGGTTTCTGCGGCTAATTCATCTGGCCTCTTAAATCTAAGAAGTCCTCTGGGTGCTTTACCAACTGCAGTTCTGTATGCTGAAATAATGTATGCTGTATTCATATTTGTATCAATTTCTTAAGGGTTTACCCTTAGTTAACATATGTTGAATTCTTTCTAATGTTTTTCTTTCTCCACAAAGACTAAGAAAAGCTTCTCTTTCAAGTTCTAAGAGATATTGTTCAGATACCATTGTAGATTCTGACAGATCACCTCCTGACATAACATACCCTAACTTATTAGCAATTTTTTTATCAAATTCACTTATATAATTTGCTGATTTCATTGAATGGGTTCCAACAAGAAACATTCCTAATGCTTGTTTCCCAAGCACTTTTATATTTCTTTCTCTTAAGGGGGGAACATATCCTGTTTCAGCCATAATTTTTGCATGACTTTTTGCTATTGCAATTTGACTTTTATTATTCATTACAATTATATCCTTACCCTTAATTAATATTCCTAAATCATAAGCCTCATAAGCAGATGTAGATACTTTAGCCATTCCAATTGTTAGAAAATGCTCCTGGAGAACATTTAATTCCACATCATTTTTATTATACTTATTAGAAGCTCTTAATGTCATCTCTTTTGTTCCACCTCCAGCAGGAATTAATCCAACACCAACTTCTACTAGGCCTGTATAGGTTTCAGCATTTGCAACTATTTTATCACAGTGCATTGCAACTTCACATCCTCCAGCAAGTGTCATCCCCTGAACTGAAGCAATTGTAGGAACATTACAACAGCGTAAACGCATCGTTGTATCTTGAAATTTTTTGATAGTAGAATTTATTTGATCATATTCTTGTTCTGCAGCTGCCATAAGTATCATTGCTAGATTTGCACCAGCAGAAAAACTAGCAGCTTGATTTCCAATTACAAGTCCTTGAAAATTTTCTTCAGCTAAATCAATTGCTTTATCTATTCCTAATAGAACATTTTCTCCTATTGAATTCATTTTAGACCTAAATTCAGCATTTAAAATACCATCACCTAGATCTTCTATAACAAATTCTTCATTCTCCCAAACAAGATTAGTTTTTCTAATATTATCTAGAATTATAAATGATTCTTGCCCAGGTTTAACAAGATGTTTCTTTTCAGATATATCATAATAATAAGTAAATCCATTATTAATAGAATAGAAGCTTTTAGTATCTGAAATCACTAATTCTTCTACCCATTTTGCAGGTTTTTTACCATATGATTCCATAAGTCTAATACCTTCTTCGATTCCAATTGCGTCCCATACTTCAAATGGACCGTTTTCCCAACCAAAACCTGCTTTTACAGCATCATCAATACTGTATATATCATCTGATATTTCTGGAATTCTATTTTG
>JAAZXZ010000074.1 GCA_014239895.1 Flavobacteriaceae bacterium | reverse complement strand
TTGTACTTGCCAATTATATCTATTACCTGCTAGTAAATATATACTGTCACCCATTAATCTGTTGACCCATTTTTTACTAGAAAATGATTCATGTAATCCGTCATGCATAACATTCATACCAACACCTGCTAGACCAATACCCATAACAATAGATAATGCAATTTGCAGCCAGGTTGGTATTGTAAAAATTGATATTATAACATAAGGAGCTATTAGTAAGCTGAACATTACAAACGTCTTTAGCCATAATTTCCAATTGCCATTTTTTGTAATCTTATTTTCTTTGAAATAACTATTAACTCTTTTGTTTAGGGTTCTAAAAAAATCAGAAGAATTTTTTCTATCAAAAAGTATAGTTTTGGGATTCATTTATTTAGGAGTTAGTTAAATTCAAAGATATTTATAAATGTAATTTCTTTATCTTTCATTTTGAAATAATTGTGAACAAAAAACCTATTTTTGTTGAAACATTATTTTATGAAATTAATTCAGAAATACTTTAGTGATTTATCTAGGGCTCAATTAATTCAATTTGAGAAATTAGAATCATTATATAAATACTGGAATTCTAAAATTAATGTTATTTCTAGAAAAGATATTAGCAGTTTATACTTAAAGCATGTCTTGCATTCATTAGCTATTGCAAAATTTATTCAATTCAGTAAGGATACACATATTATAGATGTTGGAACTGGCGGAGGTTTTCCAGGTATTCCATTAGCAATTTTATTTCCAGACTGCAAATTTCATTTAGTTGATAGTATTGAAAAAAAAGTTAAAGTAGTGGATGCAGTTTCAAATGAACTAGGGCTAGGGAATGTAACTACTCAGTGTAAAAGGGTAGAGGATATGGATGATAAATTTGATTTTATCTTAACAAGAGCTATAGCAGATATGTCAACAATCCTTGAATGGACTGTAAATAATATTAGTCCTAACTCTAATAATATAATTCCAAATGGAATAATTGCACTAAAGGGAGGAGACCTTGACAAGGAACTCTCTAGAATTGAAAATAAAAAAGTAGTGGCCATCAAGGATTATTTTGATGACCACTATTTTATAAATAAAAAATTAGTCTACGTACCAGTAAAGTGAACAGAAAATTACTGAATTAGTAATTTAAAACTTCTCACACCTGTAGTTCCTTCAACATTAATAATATAGATTGAAGCTCCTAAATCTCTTAGATTAGAGGTATGTACGTTGCTATTTATATTTTCTTCAAACACTTTTTGACCTAGGATATTAAATACTTGAATTTTTCTTAAGGTCTCATCCGATGTCATTTCCAAAGTCTTAGAACTTATATTATAGAAATATTCAAAGTTATTTATCTCATTATCACCAATTCCCAAGGTTCCTTCAATTTTAAATGAATCCATTTGTAAAACAAACATATCATCAGATTGATAATGAATTGCAATTCGAAGTGAGTCGTAGCCTTCCCATGAGCTTAAATCAAATTGGTACTGAGTCCATTGAGTAGGCGCTTCTATATAAGGAGATTGAGAAAGCTCTATGAAGGTAGCTATGTCTGGGTTAGATGTATTAACATCATTTACATAAATTGAAAATCTTTCCATACCCCATGTGTCTACAATAGATTTTGCCCAAAAAGTTAATTGTGGAGATGTCACACCTTGCATGCTAAACTCTGGACTTATCATCCAATCATTGTTTGGAGCTGAAGCTACTACTGCAGAAAAGAAATATAATCCTTGATTTCCTTCATATGGTGCCCAATCCTCAGGAGATGTACTAGTGTTAGTGCCATTATTAGTAGCTAGTGCATGATTATATATTATTCCGGTTCCTACGTAGGATTCATTAGTGAAATCAACATCGTTAGCCCCATAAGTTGCTCCGCCATCAAGGTCTTCCATTAACCAATCACCAATATTACTAAAGGAAAATTCAGTATGACATTCAAATTCATCACGCCAGACTATTGGAAGTGAATACTCATCAGGACAGTCTCCTCCTACAATACTAGTAAAACTAGTAGAAGCGACATCATTACTATTATTCTCATCACTTGTCAATGATGTACTGGCTACAATTTCATAATCTCCTGGAGTTGAAAAATCATATGTAGCGTAAAAAGTGAACTGAGAAGTTTCATTAAATGCTATAGATCCAGTAAAACTTTCTGTTACAGTATTTCCACCGTTAACTTGATAGGAAAGATCAAAATTTGACACTGTATTTTCACCTACGTTTTCTAATGTAACAACAATATTTTCGTTATCAGAGTAAACTCCATTACCTGATGGAGAATCAATACTCACTACAGCAACATCATAATCAAGATATGAAACGGGAACCTTATAACCATTAATAATTTCATCACCACCTGTAATAAATGCAGCAACTTCTATTTCAGCAAGATCAACGGGGACATCATTGTACATATCAGGAAGAGTATAAGTGTAGGTTCTATCAATAAAACTACCAGTTGAAGTTGTAGTAATTGCATCTCCACTAATTCCATCAACCATATCTACTAATCTATCCATATGTCTGTAATCATATTCATTATGCTGATAATTAGAATTTGGAGAACTTGAAACTACATAGCTTGGATTAAAATCATTTGCTCCTAGTTGTGGACCAACAGTTTCATCTTGCATTATTGCAACATGTAAATAGTTAGTCGATTGGGGGCTACTTGCCGTATAGTATGCCTCTACATGAATTGTTAGTACATTACCAGCTAATTCTGCTTCAAGACCAACATTAACATAAGCACTCTCTTGTAAAACTTGAGAAATTGCAGAAGACCAATAACCTCTACTCATAGCGGTTCCACCGGTCATTGAATAATTAGAAAAAACTTGACGATTAACTGAGGCAGAAGGTTGTCCGTTAGCTGCACCCATATTCCCTAGTTGGTTGGCAAGTGTATTATTAAAATTATGACCACCACCAGGATCACAATCCCATGCATACCCTCCTTCATGAAATTTAATTACAAAAACATCATCTGGGTTTTGGTCAATCACTTGATTTAGAATGGCATGACCATCCGGACAATAAGAACAATGAATAGCTGTAGATTCCTCTACTATTGCATTTTTGTTTTCAGGCGATGTTGAAACGATTGTTTGCGCTGAAATATAACCTAGAGATGATAATAAAAAGGTAAAAAGTAAAATGTATTTTTTTTTCATGGAGTCTGCTTTTGTTTCAAATATAAGGAGTTTTGTT
>JAAZXZ010000133.1 GCA_014239895.1 Flavobacteriaceae bacterium | reverse complement strand
ATTTATAAAAAAAATAATAATTATGAAAAAATTTAAATTAATTATAACTATTGCAGTTCTTGCTGTAATTAGTTATTCGTGCAACAATTCTGCTGTTGAAAGAATGGTAGATAAAATGCAGCCAGATCCTGTTGTCATAGAACAAGAAGGTGCAGGTTTCTTTGTTAATGAACCAGGTGAAAAATTTGTTGTTGCTTCTGATGATGTAACTGATGTATGGATGAAGTACATTGATGCTCATAATAATGGAGATGTGGAAGCTATAATAGCTATGGAATCTGATTCTATATACATAATGGGACCAGAAGGAGCAGTAATTAAAGGAAAGGAAGCTCATGCAGCAATGCTAAAAGTTTGGTTTGAAACAGCAAATCCTAAATGGAAGGTATATTGGGCGATGCCTTATATAGGTGTCACAGGTGGTGAAGAATGGATAATTGCCGGACACAATACTACTTCAACTGTTGATGGAGTTAAAACTACTGTTTTAGATATGATTGATGCTAATATTAAGGATGGTATGGTTCAAAAATTTTGGGTATATCAAATGAAAGTACCACCACCACCAGCACCAACTGAAGATGAATAAGAATAATATAAAATATTATTTTATAAAAAACCTTCACTTTGGTGAGGGTTTTTTTATAGGTTAACTTCTTGTCTTACTCTGTAGTGTGTTTTAGATTTATTATATCTTAAGATTAATTCTCCAATAAAGCCTATAGCAAAGAATTGACTCCCAATAATCATAGTTGCAAGACTGATATAAAATTCAGACCTTTCTGCTATTAACCTTCCATAAGGATTAACAAACAATTTGTCATAACCTAAATAGATTGCAAACAAAAATCCAATTAATAACATTAAAAATCCAATTCTCCCAAAAAGGTGCATTGGTCTTTTCCCAAATTTTGAAATAAACCATATTGTAATTAGATCTAAGAAGCCATGAATAAACCTACTAGGCCCAAATTTGGTCTTACCGTACTTTCTAGGGCTATGTTTTACAATTTTTTGACCAATTCTATTAAACCCCTCATTTTTTGCTAGTACAGGGATATATCTATGCATTTCTCCGTATACTTCTATGTTTTTTACTACTTCAGCTTTGAAAGCCTTTAATCCACAATTAAAATCATTTAATTTGATGCCTGAAGTTAGTCTAGCGGCAAAATTGAATATTTTTGAAGGAATATTTTTAAATAGTACAGAATCAAATCTTTTCTTTTTCCAACCTGAAACTAGATCATAGTTTTCATTAGTAATCATTTTGTATAAGGCTGGAATTTCTTCAGGGTCATCTTGAAGATCAGCATCCATTGTAAAAACGACATTTCCTTTAGCTTTTAAAAAACCAACATGAAGAGCTTGTGATTTTCCATAGTTTTTAAGAAATCTAATTCCTTTTATGGATTGATTTTCTTTAGATATTCTATTAATTACATCCCACGACTCATCTGAGCTTCCATCATCTATAAAAATTACTTCATAAGAAAATGAGTTTGAAGTCATAACTTTTTTAAGCGATGAGTGTAATTCACTTAATGAATCACTTTCATTTAAAAGTGGGATTATAACAGAAATATCCATAGTTAAGCAATTTCTGGATTATTTTTATTAAAAATTAATGTAATTAGTGCACATATTGCTCCAATAATTACATGCATTAGTAATACAACAGCTAACCCAAGTGTTATATTTTTAAATGAGAATGATGGGTTTTTTTCTGCCTCAATTAGAACTTGCTGAAGCAATTCCTCATTCACCCCCATAGAACTATATGTTTCTTTAATCATTATTAATGACATTTCATTAAGTTCTTCAGTTGCAACAGGATCTAATATTAAAAATATGAATATTTGTGTTAGTGATGCTATAGCCATTCCAATAGCAATGCAAACCATGTAGGATACAAATGCATCAGACCAATTTATATAGCCTCCTAATTTCTTTCTAGAATTTATTATTGAATAGCATCCAAAAGCAATTACAAATAATAAAGAATATAAACTTACCGTAGGATTAAGGAATAATTCTATATCTACTATATAAAATATAGCATTTAATATAAAAAGCATTACACCTAATATAACCCCCAGATCTGCTGCTGTTTTTTTTACATCTATTTCCATAGTTAATTTCTTGTATTTTATGCAAATATAATAAAAGCCAAATAGGTATAATTAAATTAAGTTTAATCTAATATTGTATAATTACAAAAAATATATAAATTTGCACCTCAAAACAAAAAATGATGAAAAAGGAAATTCATCCAAAAGATTACAGACTGGTGGCTTTTAAAGATATGTCAAATAATGATGTTTTTTTAGCTAAGTCTACTGCGCAAACTTCAGAAACTATAGATGTAAAGGGAAAAGAATATCCTTTAGTTAAGTTAGAAATATCTAGGTCTTCTCATCCTTATTATACAGGTAAAGCGAAACTTGTTGATACAGCAGGAAGAGTTGATAAATTCAGAACTAAATACGCTAAATTTAAGAAGTAATAGGATTGTATTTAATTATAATAAAGTCTTTCAAAATACAATGAAAGGCTTTTTTTTTACTTTTATAAAAAAAATAAATGTCAGAAATTAATTTTAGACTTGTTAAAGAAGAAGACATTAATGATGTTTTTATTCTTCTAAATCAACTTAAAAAGATAGATCTTGAAAATATTGATAGAAAGAAGGCGTGGAATGATTTCAATTCTAATACTAGTTCAAATTCAATCGTTGGTATTTACAACAATAGAATTGTAGCATATGGAAGTGTGGTAATAGAGAATAAGATAAGAGGAGAAGTTGCTGGACATATTGAAGATATTGTAGTTGATAGCGAGGTTAGAGGAAAAATGGTGGGAGTATCGCTTATTAAGGAATTAATTGAAATTTCTAGGAAAAAGGGCTGCTATAGAATAACATTATTTTGCAATGAAAAATTGGTGAATTTTTATTCACGAAATGGATTCAAAGTGAATAATATTATAATGAAAAAATATCTTTAAAAAATACTAAAAGTTAGACAATTTTTTTACATACCTAAGGTCTAGTAAATTTGTGGCATTAATCTGCATGCCATTCAAATTTTTTCTAGTAAATCTTATTACTTCATCATAAAATAGCGGAACAATGATAGATCTACTAATAATCAATGAATCCATTTTTTTGTATAGAATCTCTGTTTTATTTTTATTAGTCTCACCTACAGCACTTTCATATAGCGCATCAAATTCTTTATCTGTAAAATGAGTATAATTTGGTCCTTTAGGAGCAAAGTTTTTGGAATAAAATAGAGATAAATAGTTTTCAGCATCTGGATAATCTGCTACCCAGCTTGCTCTAAAAAAATCTAATTTTCCATTAGCTTTTGCTTCTTTTAAGGAGGCTCCAGGAATAACATCTATAGCTATTTGAAGACCTATTTTTTCTAATTCTTTTTGAATAAATTCACAAAAAACCAAGTAATTACTAGTGGTTGTTAATTTTAGGCTTGGAACTTCTTTAAAATCTCTTTTATACTGACTAATTAATTCTTTAGCATAATCTGGATTATATGTGTATCCAATTTTATCTGAATAACCTGGAAGTCCCATTGGTATAAATCCTCCATTTGCTGGAATCCCAATGCCATTTCTTAGGTATTTTATCATTTTATTTCTATCAAATCCATGGTTTACAGCCTTTCTAAGTATTTCTGATTTAATTTCATTTTTATTTGACTCTAAGTAAAATGCTAAATATTCAGTATTTAAATAGGGACCTCTTATTAAATTAATCTCATCTATGTACTCTTGTTTTAATTCTCCTTTACTACTTACCACTTCATCTTTATAGGAATCATCTAAGCCTGATACAAAATCTAAATTTTCTTGGATGAATTGTAGAAATTCACTCTGCTTGTCTTGTAAAAAAGTAATTGCAACTGCCTCAAGATAGGGTAATGAATTTCCAATTGAGTCCTTTTGAAAATATTCATTATTTTTTCTAAAAACTAGTTTTATATTTTCTTCCCATCTTTTAAATTTAAAAGGACCTGTTCCAATAGGATTAGATCTAAATTCATCACCATAATATTCAACAATCTCTTTAGCTACAACTGAACAATATTTCATGGTAAGTATACCAAGGAATGCATTAAAGGGTTCCTTTAGTTTAATTTCTAGAATAGTATCATTAATTGCCGCATAATTTTCCACCTTATTAAAAACCCATCCTCCCGGAGAGGCTAATATAGGATCTAAAAGCCTATTAAAACTATACACAAAATCATGTGCTGTAACATTTCTCTTAGTTAATTTGGGATGTTTATGAAATTTAATATTATTATTTAGAACAAAACTATATGTTAATCCATCATCAGAAATTATCCAGCTTTTGGCAATTGAAGGTATTACTCTTAATTGCTCATCCATCTCTACTAATCCATTAAAAAGTTGGTTTACAGCCCATATATTAGCAATATCTTTAGCAAAAGCAGGGTCTAATGAGTTTATGTTTTTATGCTCATTGTATCTAAAAACTAGCTTAGAGTCAATTTCAGTATTATTTGTACATGTATAAACAAATAAAATAGAGATCAATAAAGCAAAATTATAGATAGGATATATTTCTCTTTTGGCTTTGTTTTTTTTCATATTACTATTTAATTGTAAATTTACAACCCTTTATAAATTTACGAGAATGTCTGTTATAAAAAAAGTAGCATTTTATACTCTTGGTTGCAAATTGAATTTCTCTGAAACTTCAACAATATCTAGGGATTTTCAAAGTAACAATTATAAAATTGTTACTGCATCAAAAAAGGCAGATATATATGTAATTAATACTTGCTCTGTAACTCAAAATGCTGATAATAAGTTTAAGAGTGTAGTTAGAAAAATGAACAGGTTAAATCCTAATGCATTTATAGTTGCAATTGGTTGTTACGCCCAATTAAAACCTAATGAATTGTCAGATGTTAAAGGAGTAGATTTAGTACTTGGAGCTAATGAGAAGTTCAATATATTAGATTATATAGGAGATTTATCAAAAAATAAACATCCAAACATCTATTCATGTGATATAAGTAGTGTTGATAATTACATTAGCAGCTATTCGTCAAATGATAGAACTAGAGCTTTTTTAAAAGTTCAGGATGGATGTGATTATAAATGTACATATTGTACAATCCCATTAGCTAGAGGTATATCTAGAAGTGACACCCTTGAAAACATTAAAAATAATGTAGAAATAATTGCTTCAGAGGGAGTTAAAGAAATTGTTCTTACAGGAGTAAATATTGGAGATTATGGAAAGGGTGAATATGGGAATAAAAAACATGAAAGTACTTTTTTTGATTTAGTCAAGCAATTAGATGAATCTGAAAATATTTCTAGATTTAGAATATCATCAATAGAACCGAATCTGTTAAGTAAAGAAATAATTTCATTTCTAGCTAACAGTAGACTATTTGTTCCACATTTTCACATCCCTTTGCAAAGCGGAAGCAATCAAATATTAAAAAGTATGAAGAGAAGATACAATAAGGATCTTTACATTGATAGAATTAATCACATAAATGATACAATTCCTAATGCATGTATTGGTGTAGATGTAATAGTAGGATTTCCCGGAGAAACTGATGAATATTTTATGGAGACATTAGACTTTTTAAAAGAATTAAAAATATCTTATTTGCATGTTTTTACTTATTCTGAAAGAAACAACACACTTGCATCAACAATGAATTTTCAAGTTCCTAAAGAAGTTAGAACAAAAAGGAGCATGACCCTTAGGTCATTATCTGATAAAAAAAGAAGAGTTTTTTATGAGAGTCAAATAGGCCTAGATAAAACTGTATTGTATGAAACTGAGAACAGAAGAGGATATATTTATGGTTATACAGAAAATTATTTAAGGGTTAGAATGCCGTGGAACCCTGAATTAGCAAATAAATTAAAACCTGTTAGAATAAATGAAATTGATAAGGATGGGTATATTAGGGTAGAAGAAAAAATGCAAGAGGAATGCCTAGCTTAATTAGCTAAATTCTTATTCCAACTGGAAGAAGTGATTTATATCTTCTGTTTTTTCTTATGTACTTAGTAATCTTTGGAACAGTTGGTACTACACTTATGTTACGTTCGCTAATTATTTCTAATACATTATAAATGAAATCATCGACAAATACATCTTTATTTTTAATTTCTGGAGCAACTATTTTAGTTAAGAAAATTTTTCTGTCTTGAAGAGAGTACTCTATAATAGCAAGCCTCCCATTTGTTTTGGTCTCAAATTGTCTTAAAAATGTATTATCATTAATTTCCATAAATTTATAGTAAAAGGGATTACAAAATTATAAAAAAAAACACAGATAGTAATTTTACACAATAAAATGGGTAATAATAAACAACATATTTATTTAATGCCGGGCTTAGGGGCTAATTCATTGATATTTGAATATTTACAATTCCCAAAAGACAAATACTGTGTTCACTTATTAGATTGGCTTATGCCAATTAAGAATGAATCACTTAATGATTATTGTATTAGATTTTTAAATGAAATTAAGCATGAAAATATAATATTAATAGGGGTTTCATTTGGCGGAGTTATTGTTCAGGAACTTAGCAGGTTAATATCAATAAAGAAGCTAATAATTATTTCTAGTATTAAAAATAATAAGGAGCTTCCTAGAAATTTTAGATTAATTAGAGCAACAAGCATTCACAAGATATTTCCAATGAGTACATTTAATATTTTTTTTAAATTTTTAAAATATTCCAAAATTGATAAAATATATAAAAGAATTAATCTTGCAGACAGATATTTAACAGTAAGAGACAAAGATTATTTGAAATGGAGTATTAATTGTCTCTTAAATTGGGATCAAGAAACAACTTTAGATAATATTATACACATCCATGGTAATTCAGATCATATTTTTCCCATAAAATATATAAAAGATTCTATTGTAATAGAGAATGGAAGACATGAAATGATTATAACTAGAGCAAAGTGGTTTAACCAGAATCTTATTAAGATTATAGAAAATTAAAATTCTACCTTCTTCCCATTCTACTTGATCCAAAGTGTTGATTTGGAATATGAGATTTTTTCATTTGATTTTTCATCATTTTAATTTGATCCGTTAGCATTCCATTCTTATCTAATCTTTTAGCTTCTTGAAGCAGTTTCTGCGCTTCAAGCTTTCTTCTCTTAGTAAACGCAATTCCAGCTAAATTTAATTTCGCCATTGCTAAATCATGATCCATATTTAAACCAAAACTAATAGCCGTTTT
>JAAZXZ010000132.1 GCA_014239895.1 Flavobacteriaceae bacterium | reverse complement strand
TTATCACCTGTATAAATAAAATGAACTTGACCTGTTTTTATTTTTGAAATTACTTTTGCTTTAAACCCCCCTAAATCAAACCATAACTTTGCAGATTTTGATGCAGCAGCAATTACAGAGCTTTCCTCAATCACCATAGGAATACTATATTTTTTTTCATTTATTAAAAAATTAGGAGCTATTGAAAAAGGCAAATAAAAATTACTCAATGTATTCTCTGAGAATTCATCATGAAGTTTTTGAAGCTTCTCTTCTTCATTCCAATATTGTTTTAATATTCTTTTTGCCGTAGGCGAATCTGTGAAGAAATTATCTGCTATCCAGTTTATCTTTTCCTCTTTACTTAATTTTGAAAAACCATTAATTTCTTTACTCATTACTTAAATTTAATATATGTCAAATATAATATTCTACAATAATAATATATTGCCACTATAATTTATTGTTGAATAATCAAAATTATTAGATAATTTATAATATTTTAGTGAATCTTTAAATTTATTTACTATGACAGACTCAAATATACTAGCTAATCAAAAACAATTTTTAGGTCATCCAATTGGATTATATATTTTGTTTTTGACTGAAATGTGGGAGAGATTTTCCTACTATGGAATGAGAGCAATTTTAGTACTTTATTTAGTTGCTGAAGTTGGAATTGAAAATGCAGGATTAGGCTGGAGCAATGAAGACGCTCTTGCTTTATATGGGTGGTATACAATGTTTGTTTATGTAGCCTCAATTCCTGGAGGGATTATAGCTGATAAAATATTAGGTCAAAAAAAATCGGTTTTTGTTGGCGGAATGTTACTGGTTGCAGGACATTCTGTTCTAGCAATAGAAGCGATGTGGGCATTTTATACTGGACTTACTTTAATAGTTATGGGTGTAGGCATGTTAAAGCCTAACATTTCAACTATGGTTGGAGGCCTATATCCTAAACATGAGCAGGATAAAAGAGATATGGGTTTTTATATTTTTTATATGGGTATTAATCTAGGTGCTGCAGTTTCTGCATTACTAGTTGGATATATTGGAGAGACTATTGGATGGCATTACGGCTTTGGTTTAGCAGGTATTGGAATGGCTTTTGGTCAATTGACGTACTGGTATGGACAGCGATATTTAACTCATGTTGGTAATTTGGTTGTTGATGAAAGAGATGAGAGTGAAAAAACAGATGGCAACCTAATTTCTTCAATTTTTAAATCAACTAATTCACTAGTAGGATTTGTTTTCACAATGCTCTTAGGTATTTTTATATGGCAAATTCAAGGTTCTTTAGATTATGGATTGCTAGTAATGGGATTAGCATTTGCTGTAGGAGTAGCAATTGTAGTTTATAATGATGGAGATAAAATTGAGAAAGATAGAATACTGGTAACCTACTTAGCTTTTTTAATTGTAATTGTTTTTTGGGGTTCATTTGAGCAAGCTGGAGGGTTATTAAATGTATATGCTAAACAAAAAACAGACTTGTTAATCGGTAATTTTTTAATTCCAGCAAGTTGGTTCCAATCAGTTAATGCTATTTTTATTTTAATATTTGCTACGGTAGTTGGTAGTTTTTGGGTATGGTGGAAAAATAGAAAAAGAGAATCTTCTTCCTTATTTAAAATGGCAATTGGAGTAATTATAATGGGGTGGGGCTTTTTCTTTATGTCCGCAGCTTCTATGCAATATGAGGCAGAAGGATTATCAAGTATGCACTGGTTGGTATTGGCATATCTATTTCATACCATTGGCGAATTATGCGCATCTCCTGTAGCATTATCTTTTATTACAAAACTTGCACCTGATAGATGGATGGCTTTTATGATGGGAGCCTATTTTGCAGCAACAGGTTTAGGAAATAAGGTTGCAGGCCTATTGGGTGAATCAGCTACTGAAATGGGTGAATTTACAATCTTTACTGGTATCGCAGTTTTTTGTACAATATTTGGTTTATTAGTTCTGCTTATAATTAAACCATTAAAAAGATTAACCCATAATGCAGAAGGGTCTGTAGCTTAAGAAAATTTATATGAATCAAGATTCTAATGCTGAGTTTTTCAAAACTACTGTCTTAGGGCATCCTTCACTTTTATTCGTCTTATTTTTTACAGAAATGTGGGAAAGATTCTCATACTATGGGATGAGGGCTATTTTAGTTATTTTTTTAACAGGGCTTATTACTGGTGATAATCCCGGTTGGGGATGGACTTCTTCAGAAGCATTGTCTTTGCTTGGTACATATGCAATGTTTGTTTATTTAACTCCTCTTTTGGGTGGCTGGCTAGCAGACAATAAAATTGGTTATAGAATGGCAGTGGTTATTGGAGCACTATTTATGACTTTAGGGCACGCTTCAATGGCTGTAGAAACCCCAACATTTTTATACATAGGAATTACTTTATTGATAATTGGAAATGGTTTTTTCAAGCCAAATATGACGTCTATAATCTCTAAAATATATGAAGGTAGAGATGATAAAAAGGATGGAGCCTATAACATATTTTATATGGGAGTTAATGCTGGAGCCTTTATTGGAATTATGTTATGTGGATGGATTGGGGAGAAAATAGGCTGGAATTATGGCTTTGGACTGGCAGGTATTTTTATGTTTTTAGGAATGTTGCAATTTTATTATGCACAACCGTTGTTTGGAAATATTGGAGATAAACCAGACAAGAAAAAAGTTAATGAAATAGAAACAAGTAATAATACTGAAAAACTTAATCCTTTCCTGTTAGTAGATTATATATTAATAGGAATTTTTATTGTGAGTGCACTTATTTTTATAGTAAATGATCCATTAAGTAAAATAGGAAATATACAGACATTCAATTTTACAGTTTTTGGAATGGAGAATTCTTTGTTTTATGCATTGTTAGCTCTAATTAGTTTTATTGTAATACTAATTATTAGAATACCTAGGTATTCCAAGATTGTTAGAGACAGGATGATAGCTTTTTCAATTTTTTGTTTATTTACTGTTTTTTTCTGGGCTGGATTTGAACAAGGAGCGGGCTCATTCCCTATTTATACAAGAGATTTTACAGACAGATTTTTAGAAGGTGGGGCTGCTACATTATTTAAAACAATTGATTTATTAGTAACAGTTATTCCTCTTGCTATAATTACTTATGTCCTTATTAATTTATTTAAAATAACATAT